>PWKM01000109.1 GCA_003559755.1 Planctomycetota bacterium | reverse complement strand
GGCGGCGAAGAACGCCCGGTAGCCCTCGCAGTAGTGGCTCTTCCCGTCCGGCCGTCTGTCGCGTGGGCAGCCGCCGTGGCACAGTGCCCAGAACTCGCACTCCCGGCACTCGGCAGCGGACTGGCTCTTGAGGGCAGCGAATGTTTCCGCCCGGGCGTCCTCGATGAACTCGTGCATCGGGCGTTCGCCCAGATACCCGAGCAGCCATTCGGGCCTTCCGAAGAAATCGCACGGAAATACCTCGCCGCCCCGCTCGATCATCAGGTAGTCGCTGCATCGTTCCTGGTAGGTACACATCGTCGGCTCGCCCTGGAGGTGATATGCCAGGGCGCTGTCGATGTTCCGCTCCGATACCCGGTTCACCCCATCCTTCCACCACTCGTCGAAGACGGCGACGAGGAAGCCGCCGAATTCCTCGGCGGTGATGCTCTCGGGGGTCAGCGAGCCGTCCTCCTGGACCTCGCGGCAGGGGATGAACTGGAGATTGTCGTAGCCGCGGTCGGCGAACCAGCGGTACACCTCGGCCCCCCGCTCGACGTTCGCCCGGCTGACCACCGCCAGGATGTTGAACTCGACTCCGAACTGGCGGAAGAGTTGGGCCGCGCGCATCGTCGCATCGAACGACTTGCCCCGCATGGCCTCGTGGAGATCGCGCGGGCCGTCGATGGAGAGGCCCACCAGGAAGTGGTACTCCGCCAGGAAGCGGGCCCAGTCGCTGTCGATGAGCAGGCCGTTGGTCTGGAACGCATTGCCCACCCGCTGCCGACGGGCTCCGTGTTCCTGTTGCAGCTCGACGATGCGCTGGAAGAAATCGAGCCCGGCGAGAGTCGGTTCGCCGCCCTGCCAGCAGAAGACGGACTGGGGCATCCGGTAGGAGAGGAACTCCCGAACCATCGGCTCCAGCAGGCGGTCGGGCATGGTCGGTTCGGCCCGGCGGTCGGCGTCGAGCCCCCCCGCGAGCCGGTTCTCTGTCCCGCAGTAGAAGCAGTAGCCGCAACGGAGATTGCACCGGTCGCCCACCGGTTTGATCAGCAGTTGGAAGGGCCTCACAGCAGTCTCGGTATGGTTGTCAGGATAAGGATGTCGGGTCAAATTGAGATTTCGCCCGCCCTCTATCATCGTCGGCCAACGTCCGTATCGTACCAGAGGCGGCGTCGGCACGCCAGCCCGTTGGGTCGAGGATGCTATTCGGCGGCGACCGGCTGGCTCTCCGGTCTCGGGCGGCTGCGCTGGAGAGTGAGTGTGAGCGAGAAGAAGATGATGGCCAGCCCGATGAAGAAGTTGACGCCCAGCACATCGCCCAGGGCGAACACGGCGAGTATCGAGGCGATCACTGGCTTCAGATAGAAGATCGACGTGCCAGCCGCCGTCGGGACCTTGTTCAGACCGTACAGGTACAGGACATAGCCGGCGCCGGTGGTCAGCAGGGCCAGGTACCCGATCCAGGCGATCGTGCCGGCCGATGCCACGGCACCGGACCAGTCGCCGATCATCGGCAGGAAGAAGA
Organism: Planctomycetota bacterium; assembly: GCA_003559755.1. GTDB lineage: Bacteria > Planctomycetota > PUPC01 > PUPC01 > PUPC01 > PUPC01. The sequence continues at coordinate 13,325 of PWKM01000109.1, read as the reverse complement.
CCGAGCCGATGACGAATGCCAGACCGTTGACAAAGAAGGGACCGTATCGGGCGACGTATTTCTTGCCCCCGGCGACGTAGATGCCGAAGGTGACCTGGGCGGCACCCATCAGCAGCGGTCCTCTTGCCGTGTCGAACGGGATCGGGCCGAACCCGAATCCGACCACGTAGATGCCCGCAATGCCGAGCAGCACCCCGATCAACCGCCGCCCGGTAAGCGGTTCGCTCAACAGGAACACGGCGGCCAGCGACGTGAACACCGGGTTGACGCTGAAGATCGTCGCCGCGGTCGACGCCTGCAGGTGTTCGAGCACGAGTCCCTGGTGGAAGGCGGCGAAGGTGAACGTGACGCCGATCAGCCCGAGCACCGTCAGCCCCACCAGGTCGGGGAGCGAGAGCCGGCGGAACTGTCTCCGCCCGATGGCAAGAAGGATGATCCCGGTGGGGAAGAACCGGAGGAACGCGAGAAGGTTCGGGTCGACGTGGGTGATGAACTTCGCTACGACCTCGACCGTGCTCCACAGGATGATGGTGACGACGATCGCTAAATAATGCCGCATCCGGCTCCTTTATCGACAACGGATCGCAAGGGGAATTCGTGAGTCATGCGCGAGGAGAGAGATACCAGAAGACAGCGGCGGAGTCAAGCCGCCCGCCGGTCAGCGGCCTTCCACGGGTTCGGGCAGGTTTGCCCGCGGGCCGAGGTAGAACAATCGCGCTCGACTGCCGCCCAGCGGGGCGGTCACGGACTCGGTCTCGGCGGTAATCGCGTCCCCGACGACCTCGCCTGCGGCCAGGTCCACCAGGACCATCTCGGCCGGTGGGTTGCCTTCCTCCTCCGGCTCGGGGAACCGCAGGGAAAGCTCGACCTGGGCGACCGGGCGGGTGATATAGTCGGTCACCAGCAGGAGCATGCGGTCCGGCTTGCCCCAGGCCCGAACCTGGCCCCGGCCCCGGCCCACGCTGACCACACCGACCGGGCCGCCGTCGGAGAGCAGATCGTCGAACGGAGCGACCAGGCGGATGGCCTCGGTGAACTGCTTGAGGGCCAGGGCGTCCACGTGCTGGAACGACGGCATCACGACGACCTGTGCGCCGGAGAGCACGCTCTCGAGGACCTGGTCGCGGATATCTCGCCGGTCGAGAACCGGAGTGACCGCTGCGGGGTCATCGACCGAGCCGGCCATGATCACGACCCCCGCCTTCCCGCCCGCCGGCAGCACGTTGGCCAGACGTTCCACTTTGCGACCGACCATCCGGGGCGTTCTTGCATCGTCGGAGAGATACATCCTCGGCTCGACCAGCTCGGCGTCGAATACACTGGCCAGCCGGGCATAATCGACCATCGCGTCCCGTCGGGCCGCTTCGCTCCCCCTGCCGAGGCCGGGGACGACGGCGTACAGCTTGAGCGGGGTGGACGCATTGGGCAGGGCGGGCTCGGCCTCACGCCGGTGCCTGTCCAACTGCCTGCGGAGCGTCCAGTGCAGGTCGGCGAATTGCTCGGTCCGGAAACGCCCCCACAGTTCACGGACCTCCGCATGTTCGTCCGGTTCGGCCGCCAGAGTTTGCGGCGAGACAAAATCAAGGTCCGGCTGGCGCCTCTCGACGAAACGCTTGAACTCCGCAACGCAGCGTTCGCAATAGCACAGGTCGGCCATCCCGTTGCGCAGGTCAACAAATAGCGTGGTGACGCCCTGCTCGACCAAGGCGACCGGGCCGGCGAAGATGGTCTCGACGGCGTTCTCCGGTCGGCACGACGGGCAGACCACGTCGGGGACCACATCCCCGTCAACGTTGCGGGCACGGCAGGCCTCGGGCGCGTCGGAACCCCGCAGCTCGTACCACGCCGCGGGGGCGACCCCGGCGCCCTGCATGGCGACGGCCGTTTCGGCCGCTACCGGCTTGTCGGCGATCAGGCCGCGTATGCCGCGCTTCGCCAGGGGGACGGCCAGTGTCTCCGCCTGGTTCTCGAGCATCCCCGACGAGAGTCCGCCCAGATAGACATCGAGTGCCCTGGGCCGCCCCGTCTCCGGGATGCGGAGGATCTCGATGTCCAGCGGTTGAATCGCCTGCATCCCGCCCCTCCAGGTGGCACGGTAGTAGGCCCTGAACGTGCCATCGGGCAGGTCGGGGTTGGCCCGGAGCCAGAACCGGACCGGCCGTTCTCCGCCCGACCACATTGCGGTCTGTTCGTCGGCCCCGGGGAGTCGGAAAGTCCAGCGCTCATAGTTGCGGCCGGCCAGCCGTATCGCCTTGGGCTGGGTCACCGGCTCGCCGTCTTCCGTGGGGAGCGCCAGTTCGAGTCCGCTTCCGGCGGCGGATGCCAGACGCAGGCCCTCCGGCAGATCGATCTCGATCCGCAGCTCGGGGTCTCCCCCCGGAAACGACCACAGTATGTCGAAGAAGAGCGGGGATTGAACGTCCGGCGAGGCGTATGCCGGCTCGTTGTACGGATATTCGACCTTGGCGCCGCGGTTCCCGGCGTAGAAGCGGGGGATGTCTTCGAGCGTCCCCTCGAACATAGCGACGCGGTCGATCCACACCTTCGTCGGTGCCCGGTTGACGATGAAGCCGATCCGGTTGGTTCCCTGGAAGTCGCCCGAGTTGACGGTCACAGCGAACGGAATCCAGCGGTCCTCGTGGATGGTTCCCCTGATCGGGATCATCCTTCCGAACACGGCCACTTTGAGCCACATCGATGCGTTGCCTTGCGTCGGGTCCGGCATCATCTGTCGCCGTCGGCCGAGGATAACGTAGTCGGTATTCGGCTTGATGCCTCGCACCACGGCGTTCCATTCGCCCCACATCCGATCTTCGGTCTGATCGATGGAGATGCAGCGGCCGCCGTCGATGCCGGTCGCCTCCCAGCCGTACCGGCCGCCCTCGCGTGTCCCGGGGTCGCGGAAAGGGATCGGATCGGGCACTGCCCCGGTCTCCACCCATCGATCGTGGAGTTCATTCCACCGTTCGCTGTTCGGGGCCGGGCCTGTCCAATACTGGGGGTTGGAATGGTGCCAGCCGTCAGGGATGCCGTTTCGGTCGGCATCGAGCTCGAAGTTCGGATTGGGCAGCAGGTTGGTGGGGGGGGGCGGAGGGTCGTCCGCACCCGCCCGGGGCGTTGTCAGAAACAGCAGGGACACGGCCAGCACGGCGGCCGTGATCGCTGCCGGGTGTTTTCCGTTCCACTTCTTCACGGCGGTATCCCGCAGGTTACAGCTTTTCCATCACGCCCATCACGATTTTCTTCAGCTTCGGTTCGGCCTCTTTGCCCGCCCGGATGATGGTCTCGATGTCCACCGGCTCGAGCGTATCGGGCAGACACCGGTCGCTCACCACGGACAGGCCCAGCGTTCGCAGGCCGGCATGCACGGCTACGATGACCTCGGGGACGGTTGACATCCCGATGAGGTCGGCGCCGACGATCTGCAGCAGGCGGTACTCGGCCCGGGTCTCGAGGGACGGCCCGGTCATCGCGGCGTAGACACCACGGTGCAGCCGGATGCCGTTGGCCAGAGCGGCCTGCTCGGCCAGATCGATGAGATCGTGGTCGTAGGGCTCGATCATGTCGGGGAACCGGGGGCCGAGTTCGTCGTCATTCGGCCCGATCAGCGGGTTGATGCCCATCAGGTTGATCTGGTCCTCGATCGCGACCACATCTCCGATCTCATAATAGCGGTTCAGGCCGCCGGCCACGTTCGAGACGATTAGCACCTCGGCGCCCAACCCGCGAATGATGCGGACGGGCAGGGTGACATCGAGAGGATCGAAGCCCTCGTAGAAATGGAACCGGCCGTCCATCACCGCGACCGGGACATCGCAGAGGGTCCCCAGCACCAGCCGCCCCTGGTGTATCTCCTGCGTCGGTTGGGGCATGGTTGGAATATCGGAATAGGGGATCGTGGCCTCGGCCCGGATCTCCTCAGACAGTTTGCCCAGGCCCGTCCCCAGGATGATGCCGACCCTTGGCTCGCCCTGCCACCGCTCTCGAACGGCAGCCACACACCCGTCCACGCGCTGTTTCGTCTCGCCCATTAGACCCTCTGGTGATGAGAACTGTACAATTGTCTATAACTGCCGTCTGGTTCCATTATAAGTCGATGCATGCACCAAGACAAGCACGATTCAGACTCGATCCGGACGCCGCGACGGCCTGATTCCTGTCACAGGTGCGCTTGTCAGAGAGGGCGATGTCGGCTACACTCGCCTGCCCGGCATGATTATCACCTGGAGGTTCAACAATGCATTGCGGTCGGTTTCTGAAGCTGTCTGTCTTGGTCGTATTAATGTCTGTACCCGTCGCTGTGTCGAACGCCGCCGAGCGCCGGCCGGCTCGTCGCGGGGAGCTCACAACCGAGCACCCGCCCACCACGGATATGGAGGTCAATGTGGCTCCCGAGCACCCGCGCCTGGTATTTCGCCCGGAGGGACACGAGGGCTGGGGGCGGACGTTCGAGGAAGTGCGCGAACTGTACCGGACGGACGAGACCTTTCAGTCGATTTTCCAGGAGGCGTTGAATATCGAGCTGGGCAGCGGCTGGCAGCACCCGGCGATGCTCGCCGCCGTGTGGGTTGTGAACGGGGACGAGCGGTACGCCGAGGCCGCGATCAACAGGATGGTCCGACAGCCGGGGCGGCGGCGCTCGTGGTCGCATGCACTCGCCTACGACTGGCTCTACCACTATCCCGGTTTTACCGACGCGCAGAAAGAGAGGACCGTCGCGGGGATCATCGCCCGGCTGCACGCCGAACTGGCCGAGCTTGACGCGACCTCCCATGCCGTGTGGCACGGCCGGAATCAGACGGCGAACGTGGCGATGATCACCGCCCTGGGCATCGCCGAACACCTCGACCAGGAGACCCTGCAGCGGGTGACCGCACACTATATCGATTCGCTCCGGGCACTCGAATACACCGAGGGCTGGCCCGAGGGGCCCAGCTACTGGATTTACAACCGGGCGGGGCCGTACGCCATCGCCGCAGACGCGGTGATGACCGCACTTGGCATAGACGAGATCGACGGCATCGACATCCGCGAGGTGATGCGCAAGGTCGGCCTGTGGTCGATCTATCAGTACGCACCGAACGGGGTATTCGAGCCATACGGCGATTCGGCCGGTTCGCTCCGGCTCGGGCACACCGGGTGGTGGACCGTCACCGTCGATTATTTCGCACGCCTGTCGCGCGACCCGGCGGTGATGGCGGGCGGCGACTTCTTCCGAAACCGGTCCCCAAGGCCATACGGACGGCGGCCATACTACTGGCACATCGTTCTCACATACGATCCGGCGGTCCGCCCCCAGGAGGACTACGACCCGAAGCAGCCGGAACGGTGGATGCGGGAGAACCTGCCGCAGGCCATGCTCTTCGGTCGGGACTCGATGGCCACCGCGTTCCTGCGGGGCGAATGGGGCGACCCCGATGAACTGTACGCCTCGTTCAAGGCCAGCGACATGCTCGCCCATCACGACCACTATGACGTCGGGCACTTCAGCATCCAGAAGGGCGGTGTGCTCGCTCCCAGGACCGGCATCTACAGCGTCGGATACTGGAGTGACCACCGGCTGGGCTACGCCGTCCAGACCGTCGCCGCGAACTCGCTGCTCGTGCTCCAGCCGGGCGAGAGCTCGGCCTTCCTCCGCAGCAGGACATACGAGGGCGAGCGGATCTGGAGCGCCGTGTCGGGCGGACAGCGGGTGATCAGCCCCACCGGTTTTACCTGCTACAACTTCCAGCATTACCTCGACCAGAAACACGCGGGACCGCACCTCGGGCGGGCCTCCGTCACCGCCTGGGAGAGCCGGCCCGCTGCGTACGATTACATCGCGGCCGACATCACCTCGGCGTACAATTCAACCCGGTGGTCCGAGCCCGGCGCGGAGGCCAAGGTCTCGCTGGTCACCCGCCAGTTCATATACCTGAGACGCGAGAAGGCCTTCGTCGTGTACGACCGGGTACACACCACCGATCCGTCCTACCTGCCCAAATTCCTGCTGCATCATCTGTCCAAGCCCGAGACGCCCACCGAGAGACTGCTGGCCGGCGAGAGTTTCGACAACGGGATTCTCGAAGCTGGCGAACGGGTGCTGGTCTCGCACCACGACCGGGGAGAACTGGTCCACCACGCCCTGCTGCCCGCTCAGGGCCGAGCCCTCAAGATCGGCGGGCCCGATTACCAGTGCTATGTCGAGACCGACGGTGACCAGTCGAACGGCTTCACCGGCGACAACCTGATCCCGGACCAGCGGTACCGGCCGCAGGCAATGCGGACCATCACCCACGTCGGCTTCTGGAGAACCGAGACCGAACCCACCGAGCCGAGGGACGAGAACCGGTTCCTGAATGTACTCGTCCCCCGGCTGACCGGACAACGGGACCAACTGCCGAAGGTCGAACTGGTGTCCGCCGGGGATGGTGTACACGCAGTCCGTGTTGGCGATACAGTCGTCGTGTTTGCACACGAGGCCGAGCCGGCCGAACGGTTCGACATCCAAGGCGCCGGGGGCAGCCGCTGCATCCTGGTCGATGCGGTCCCCGACGGGCTGTACCGGGTGGGAGCTCGCGAGCTGACCGCCTCTCCGGAGGGAGTTCTCGAGATCGACACCCTCCCGGAGGGCCGGACGACCGTCCAACGCGTGGACAGGTGAAGCAAACCGGCAGGCTCGAACGCGATGCCCGACCGGAGGACGGCCCGCTGAACCCCGCCTGTTCAGAGCTTGCGCCGGCCTGTCGGCTTTGCATAATACATTATCGCGGCAGGCAGGGGACATGGTTGACGAACAGGAGGCGATTATGGACGACCGATATGACGTTGCTGTCATCGGCGGCGGGCCTGCGGGCATCTGTGCCGCGGCACAGGCCGCCCGAGCCGGGGCGAACACGCTGCTGATCGAGAAAACCGGGTTGCTCGGCGGGCAGATCACCTCGGGTGGCGTCGACCGGCCGGCCCAGTTTCACGCACGGGGCAAACAGGTGGTCGCCGGAATCGGCTGGGACCTGGTCGCGCGGGCGATCTCACTGGCGGGCGGAGACCCGTCGGCGTTCCTGCCCGACGCTTCGGACAGCAAGCCACCCAGGGGTGTGCTCGTCAATATCCCGCTGTTTGCCGCCGTCGCCGACGAGTGCGTGCTCGATTCGGGCGCGATGCTCCTGTTCCACACGATGCTCGCCTCGGTACAGGATGATGGCGACGCGTGGACGCTTACCCTCTGCGGCAAGGAAGGGCTCCACGAGGTGGCTGCGGACGTAATCGTCGATTGCACCGGCGATGCGAACGCCGCCGAACTCGCCGGCTGTGAGCTGGTCAAGCCGGACGAGATGCAACCGGCCACACTCGTCGTCGCCGCCGCGGGCTATCGGGTTGAAGACCTCGATCTGGACGCCATCGAGGCGGCCGCCGAGGCCGCCATCGAACGCGGCGAACTCCTCCCGACCGACTTCGGGTGGGTCAGCCCGCCGGCCGGTTCCTGGCTCCGAAACTACGGCGGCAACCGCCTGCACGTCACGGATGTCGATGGCTCGACGAGCGAGGGCCGAACCGAGGCCGAGATCGAGGGCCGCCGGTCGATGATGCGCCTCTACCGGTTCTTCCGGTCGCAGCCCGGACTGGAGGACTTCCGGATCGCCTGGATCGCGCCCGAGTGCGGAATCCGCGAGACCGTGACGATCCAAGGCCGCAAAACGATCACCCTTGACGATTATTCGAGCGGGCGACTGTGGGAAGACGCGGTCTGCTACAGCTTCTACCCGATCGACCTGCACCTGCCGACGGGCATCCAGGGCGGGACGATCGAAGAGGGGGCGATCCCGACCATACCGCGCGGTGCGATGCTGCCGGTCGGCGTGGACCGCCTGGTCGTCGCCGGGCGGTGCATCGCAGGAGACCGCCTGGCGAACTCGTCCTATCGGGTGCAGGCACCCTGCATGGCCACCGGACAGGCAGCCGGGGCGATGGCCGCACTGGCGGCTGACCGGTGCTCCGATATCGAGGAATTGCCGATGGCCGACATCTACGACATCCTCCGGCAGCACGGTGCCATCATCCCCGGCGAACTGGAGGATAAGACACCTGAGAACGAAGTCCAACACGCGACTGGCAGCCCTCATCATTAGCGGTGGGCGGCAGTCGCCTGATGAATTGAAACCCGTTCACTGAATCAGCAAGGAGAAGGGATGCCATCCGACAAGACAATTCGTGTCGGCATCGTCGGCGTGGGTTTTGCCGGCGAGTTTCACTACGAAAGCATGCAGGGCGTGCGCGGCGTACCACTCGAAGTGGTCGGTGTCACGGCACGCACGGCCGAGAGTCGCGAGCGATTCGCTGAAGAGCGCGGCATCACAGCGTTCGACACCATCGACGACCTGATCGAAAATTGCGACGTTGTGGACGTGTGCACCCCGCCCTACGCGCACGAGGACATCACCGTGAAGGCGGCCGAGGCGGGCCGCCACGTGATCGTCGAGAAACCGTTCACCGGCTCGTTCCTCAACGAGGAGACGTACAACGCCGGCGACCGAGCCCGGTCGTTCAACGAACAGCGCTACGCCGAGGCGGTCGGCAGCGCCAACCGAATGGCCGAGGCGGTCAGGCAGAACGATGTCGTGTTCTGCTTCGCCGAGAACTGGCATTTCCTGCCCGCCGGCCTCAAGACCTGCCGGCTGATGATGCGATCGATGTATAAGAAACACCGCGACGGGGACGACAACTGGTCGGTCGGCGAGGCCGACCCCGGCGCCCGGGTGATGCTCTATCGCGGATACGAGGCGCACAGCGGCTCGGGCTCGCCGGTCTATGGCGACCTGCAGTACGCTGGCGGCGGGGCGATCGTGGGGAAGGCCTGCCACCCGCTCGGGCTGGCGCTCTACATCAAGCGGCTCGAGGGCCGCATCCGAAACGGGAGGCCGATACCGCCGGTCGCAGTCTCCGGGCGATGCGGTTATCTGACGTTCGAGGACGATTACCAGGACCCCGATTATCAGAACCCGAAGAAGGTCCGCAGCGGCTATGTGGACGGCGAGGATTGGGGGCTGATGGTCGTCCGCTTCGCCGACGGGACCTACGCCGAGGTCGAGGCGAACGAGTTCACCCTCGGCGGTGTCGCAAACACCTTCGAGGTGCTGTCCAACAAGTTCCGCGTCCAGGGCAATCTCAGCCCGAACAACTCGGTTCAGGCCTACAGCCCCAGCCCCGAGGTGTTCGAGCCGGAGTACCTCGTCGAGAAGCTCGAGACCTCGGGCGGATGGAGTTTCCCCGCGATGAACGAGAACTTCGTGATGGGTTACCTGGAAGAGATGCAGGCCTTTTTCGACCGGTTCGCCGCCCATCGACAGGGCAGGGCGCTCGAGCCGGAGCCGCCGTACCTGCCGGTAGAAGACGACCTCGATCTGGCCGTCGACTCGGTCCGCCTGATGTATGCAGCGTACCTGTCGGATGAGCGCGGCGGCGCCGAGATCGAACTGGCCGAGGTCGATCGGCTGGTTTAGCCGCGACGCCGATGCGGCTTCCCGTACTACGAAGAAATCGGATTGACGGGTTCATACCGCATTGATAACATACGGGCCGACCGGTCATTCTATGAGGAGGATGGTTATGCGTTATGTTATGCTGCTAGGTCTGGTTCTTGCCATTGCAACCGCCGGGTGTGCCAACGGGCCCCTGTCGCTTCGCGGCCCGGGTGATGCCGAAGAGCCGGGCAAGGTGACCCTCCCGAATCGGCTACTGTTCGGCTGGCAGGTGCTCCGCGAAGCCCACCTCCAGACCGGCCTCCAATACGCGTATCCGTCCGACGCCCTGGTACGTCAGATCGATGCGTCCCAGTTCGACGGAGCGACCGATGTCGCCGAGGTCGTGGCGACCCTCGCCCCGGTGGTCCGCTTCGACGGCAACGTACTCCTGCTCGAATCGGACCTGACGGAAGAGCAACTGGAAGCGTACAAGGAGACGCTTCGTTCCGGCGAAATCGATGCCCGGCGCCTCGCCGCATACGAACTGGGCAGCTCGAAATCGACCGCCGCCATCCGCCCGCTGCTCGAGGCCGCGCTCGGAGACGAGAACGAGAGCGTGCGGCACCACGCGCTGCGCTCGCTCGACCGGCTCGAGCGGGACTTTCGCAAGTTCAGCCCCGCCGGGCGAATCTCGATCTTCGAAATCGAGGACTACCGGCTGGACCGCGCCCTCTCCGCCCTGATCGGCGCGGCGGAACCAACCAGCCACGAGGCGGTCTGGGCGATGGAACTGGTCGGCCGGGGCGGCCGGTGGCGTCGTGGACGGCCGACCGCTATCCGGCGCGCGGCACGGCACGGTTACGCCGGAACCCGCGAGACGGCAGAATGGACGCTCGGGCGTCTGCGTCGGGACCGCCCCGAGCAGCCCTCCCTTCGGGACCGGCGCGATCCTGCCAGCATCGCCCGCATCCAACAGCAACTGGAGACGAAGGAAGGCCGGGCACTGGTCGAAGTCGTTCGACTCGCCAAGCACAACGAAATGGTCGGCCCCGAGGTGCTGCTTGATCTGTATGACGAACAGGATGACGAAGGCGTCCGGGGCGAGCTCCTGCTGGCACTCGGTCGGAAAGGCGGCGAGGAGGTCTGGAACCTGCTGATGAGCGAGATGGATGACGAAAGCCCCGTCGTCCGGCTGGCGGCGGTCCAGGCGCTCAGACGCTGTCCGGACCCCGACGCGGTCGATGAACTGGTCGAGCGATTGACCGGAGATGGACATCCGGGGCCGGAGCGCACCGCAGCCGCCCAGGCGCTCGGCCTGATCGCCAGCGATGCCGTCGTCCGGCAACTGAGCGACTACGTCGAAAAAGCCGATAACATCATCGATACGGCCGCAATGGCACTCGGCTGGACCGACCGCGAGGACGCAGTCCCCGCCCTCATTGCCTGCACCCAGAGCGATAATCCCGATGTGCTGAGCTTCGCATTCAACGGCCTGGCACGGATCGGTACGGCGGAGGCGGTGGACGCCATCGCACGGCGGCACAATCATCGAAATAACGTCACCCGATACGTGGGCCACGCGGCCATTCGCCTCGCCGGCGCCCAGAACCAATCGGCTGTCGACCGCTTCGTTGAAGTCGTCTCCGGGGGCGGGGTGATCGCAGGCCACGGCCTCGAAATGGCCGAAGACCCACGGGCCGTCGATGTACTCATCGACCAGATCCCCCAGAGCGATGGAAGACGGCTTTTCTTCATGGTTCAGGCACTCGGTCGAATCGGAGACCCGAAGGGCGTGCCCACACTGATCGAACTGCTCGACCACGAGTCCGACCTGATCAAACACGATGCGATGCGGGCGCTGCGATGGCGTTGGCACTGGCATCGCGAGGACGTACAGACCGCCCTGGCCGAGCACCCCATCTTCAAAGAACTCGTGGAACCCGTCCCGTCACTGGAAGACCAGGAGCCGAATACCTGGGTCCTGCGGGGCTGGCCGATCGATTTTGACGATATGCGGGTGTGCAACACCAGCTACGAGGCGGGGCAGGTCTTCGACGAATCAACCGGCAAGGTCGTCAAGTGGGGATCGCACGGCCAGCGATGCGACAGCCCCCAGCTCAGCGAAACCTGGCTCTACGATGCCGAGACCAATGAGTGGACCGAGAGCAATTCACCCGTCAGCCCGTTCGGGATGTGCGGCACCTGGGGCCTGACTTACGACCGGGCCAACCGTTGTGTCATCAGCGTACAGGCACACGGCGCCCATCACGGCTGGCAGTGGATATGGGGCCGGGCGAGCCGGACCAGCGTCCCTTGGGTCTACTTCGGCGAACAGGACCGGTGGGTCCCCGTTCGGTCACCGATGCCGAACCCCGGTCCGCGCGGTTTCTGCCCGCTGGTCTACCACGACCGGGCACAGGTCGCACTGCTGTTCCGGGGCCAGTGGGGCTGGGGCAACCCGAATGCGGTCTGGGTGTACGACGCCTACACAAACACGTGGACCGAACGGCCCGCCGCCTCGCCGAGGCCGGGCGGCACCAGCAACCCTGGATGGGTCTATCTGCCCGAACAGGACCGGGTGCTGCGAACCGGCGGCAGTTGGGGGGACCCGACCAACCAGACCTGGCTGTACGACATCGAGGAAAACACGTGGACGGACCTCGAGGCGGAAGGCGATCCGCCGGTGTTCCGCCAGCCGGTCAATTATGACCCGGCGACGGGGACCGTCGTCGCCTGGCAGATCAGGACCGGCGACGAGCCGGCCACCTGGCAGTACGACCCGGAAGCAAACAGATGGGCCCGACTCGCCACCCCGCAGGGGATGAACCCGAGGTACTTCTCGGTCGACATGGCCTACGACAACCGCCACAACGTCTATGTCCTCAACGGCGGACTGCTCAACTGGTGGACCGACCACATCGCCATCCGCGAGACCTGGACCTATAAGCTCCCGCCCGGCGACCCGCCGGCACAGCCGGAACTCGCCGAACCGGAGAACGTCGAGGTGCAGGTCCGCGACGGCGAAGCCGTGCTCACCTGGGACGCGGTCCGTCGGGCCGACGGCTACAACGTGTACAGCGGCGTCGGTGAAAATCCCTGGAACGTGGAATTCTCCCGGGTCGGCACCCTGGAGACCGATCGCACGTTCCGCCAGGACGCGCCGGCCGAGGGCGAAATCGCCTTCTATTATGTCACCGCCGTGAGAGGTGACGAGGAGAGCTCCCGCTCGCTGACCGTGCGCACTCAGCCGCGGTTCCCCCTCACCGCCACGGCGAGCGTCAGGCCCGACCGCACGGTCGAGGTCGAGTGGGACGAGTCGGCCTCCCCGGATGTCGTCGGCTACAACGTCTATGCCGCCACGGTCCGGGTGGGCGGAGCGCACAACAGCAATGCGTTCCGGGACTACGAATCGGTCGAAAAGCTGAACGAGCAGCCGGTGCAGGGCACCCGCTTCCACGACGATCGGGAGCTCGGCGGCCCGACCAGCTTCGTCAGCCACGAGGTCCGCGACTACCTGATCCGAGCGGTCAACGCCAACGGAGTCGAGAGCGGCCCGTCGGTCGCCCGTACGCTGCCCGGCTCGGTCCCCCGAGTCAAGGCGACCGTGCAGCCGGACGGCTCGACGCTGGTCACCTGGGAGGACGTGCCCGAAAAGCACATCCAGGGCTACGCCGTCTATCGGATGGACGAGTTCCGCCACACAATGCCCATCCGCATCACCCCGCACCCGGTGCAGGGGACGAGCTTCGTCGACTGGTGTGAGTCCCGGGACGCCGAGCGCAGGCGATACTATGTCGTCGCCATCAATGCCCTGGGCGAACGGGGCGAGCCGTCGATCGGAGCGTGGGCGTTCGGAAGGCCGTAAACGGCTCGCTTCGCCGGCTC
>PWKM01000005.1 GCA_003559755.1 Planctomycetota bacterium | reverse complement strand
GTTGGTCCAGTCGATCTTCCAGTACACCGGGATTTCTTCCCAGAGCAGGATGCCGTACCGGTCGGCCATCTGGGCCATACGCCGGTCGTGCGGGTAGTGTGCCAGTCGGAGGAAATTGCAGCCGAGTTCGCGGGCGATTTCGAATATGCGGAGCATGTCGGCCTGGCCGAGTGTTCGCCCGCCGTCGGCGCATTCGCCGTGTACGCTGATGCCCTTGAGCCGGATGTCCTCGCCGTTCAGGAGCAGCCGGTCGCCGTCGGTGGTAATCGTGCGCAGCCCGATCTGGTCGTGGACCTCGTCGTCGCCGTACAGAATCTCGACGGAGTAGAGGTGCGGGTCCTGTGGCGACCACGGCCTGGGTTCGGCATCGATTGCGAACTCGGTCTTGCCCCCGACCACGGGCAGCTCTTCGTCAATCAGGTCGCCGATTCGGATTTGCATCCGCCGCTTCCGGCCGGTCATCGAGACTCGCCCGCACACCTGCCGGCCGTCCCAGTAGATGAAGTGATCGACGATCCGTTCTTTGGGGGTGAGTTCGAGGTAAACGTCCCGGACGATCCCGCCGTAGTTGAACCAGTCGGGGCCGATCGACGGGCAGCGGTCCTTGCGCTCCGTGTTGTCCACCTGCACGAACAGGTGATTTCGCCGTTTCAGCAGGTCGGTGACCTGGAACGAGAAGGGGGTGAACCCGCCGAGGTGGGTGCCGAGCTTCTCGCCGTTCAGCCAGATGTCGGCCTTGTAGTTGACCGCTTCGAAGTGGAGGAACGCCTCTCTCAGTTCCAAGCTGCTCCGGAAGTCGAACTCCAGCTCATAGATCGCATTCCCATCGTAGTGGAACCATTGGTCCCTCTGCATGTTCCACGTGCCGGGCACGCGAATCCGCTGCCAGTCCAACGGATAACAGCGGTCGGCCCGCGCCCCCCGCCTGGCAGTGGGGCTCTCGTGTCGGTCGAGTGCGACGGCACGATGATATGGGTCGAGTGAGAAGCTCCAGATGCCGTTGAGGGAGATGGTGCGTCGGGACATGTGTTGTGCCTCCTGAAGGCCGCGTCGTCCGGGTTTCAGTGATTGCTCGAGTTCGCGGCCCCATCATAATGATTTGCCGCCGATAACGCAAATCACGGGGGCCGAGAGCAGGCGGGAACGGCATCTTTACACAGAATATGGCGGCGAGACGGCCGTCAGCTCTACAGCTCTTTACGGCTGATGAGGTCGAGGAATTCGGTGCGGGTCTCCAGGTTGTCGTGGAAGCTGCCGAGGACGGTCGAGGTGGTCATAATCGAGTTCTGCTTCTCCACGCCCCGCATCATCATGCACAGGTGGCGGCATTCCATGACAACGCCGACGCCCTGGGCGTCCACGCTCCGGCTGATCTGGCTCGCCACTTCGGCCGTCAGCCGCTCCTGGATTTGCAGCCGGCGTGCGAAGATGTCCACGAGCCGGGCCAGCTTGCTCACCCCCAGCACCTTGTGCCGGGGGATGTAGCCGATGTGGCATCGCCCGTAGAACGGCAGCATGTGGTGTTCGCACATGCTGTAGACCTCGATATCGCGGGCGATAATCATGTTGTTCGCCTCCGCCGCGAAGATCGCCTCGTTCACGGCGCGATCTGGGGATTGGGCATACCCCTGGGTGAGGAATGCCAGCGACCGTGCCACTCTGGATGGTGTTTTCTGCAGCCCTTCGCGTTCCGGGTCCTCGCCGATCTCGACCAGCAGTTCCTTCACCAACTCTGCCACTCGTTTTTCGTTCATCCGTTCACTCGCTCCTTCAGTGTGCGTGTCAGTTCTACGGCCGACTCCAGGCCATTGTTCCGAGCGACCGGCAGGTCGGCCAGCCGTTCCCCCGTGTCCGGCAAGACCAGCCCCGGTGCCAGTTCCAGCAGCGGGACGGCCACAAACGCCCGTTCGCGGATATCGGGGTCCGGGATATGAAGCCCCGGCTCGTCGATGACCATTCTACCGTACAGCACGATATCCAGGTCAATTTTTCGCGGGGCATTTCGGTCTTTCGTCCGCCTGCGGCCGAGTTCGGACTCGATGCCCCGGAGAATCTCGAACTTGAGCGGCCGCGGGGCGACTTCGGTATCGAGCTGCCAGACGCCGTTGAGGAACGCCGGCTGGTCGGCCCGGCCGAGCGGCTCCGTCCGATAAAACGTCGAGGTCGCTCGGATGCGGACTCGCCGGGCCAGCCGGTCAAAAGCGGCCGGGATGCTGGATTCGGGTTCGATGTTTGCCCCGACGGCCACGTACACGTCAGCCATCTTGTGCCATCTGGTTGCGGTCGCGGACGATCTCGACCCCGACGGTCCGTGCGTGCCGCAGGGCGCCGGGCTTCTCCAGCCGGACGGCCACGCGCTCGACGCGCGGCGCCTCCAGGCAGGTGTCGGCGATCCGCTGGGCGAGCCGCTCGATCAGGCGGAACGATGATCCCTCGATCAGTGCCATCACCTGTCGCTTGACCTCGACATAGTCGATCGTGTCCTCCATCCGGTCCGTCCGCCCGGCGGTTCGCAGATCAGCGAACAGCGTGATATGCACGTTCACGCTCTGCTTCTCGTGCCGCTCCCAATCGCGCACCCCGATGATGCAGCGGACCGTGAGGCCGTCGATGTGGATGCGGTCCAGCCCCGGCTCATTCATACATTCGCCCGTTCATGTGTTGGCCGCCGTCGACGAAGATCACCTGCCCGGTCACAAACTCGTTCCCCAGCAGGAAGAGTACGGTGTCGGTCACCTGGCTCAGCGAGCCCACTTTGTTGAGCGGGTTCGACGAGGCGAGCCGGTCCAGGTACGAGCGGTCCTTACCCGACGGCGGAAGGATCAAGCCGGGGGCGACCGCGTTCACCCGCATGGTCGGCGCGAATTCGAGCGCCATCATCCGGGTCAGCGACAACAGCGCCCGCTTGCTCAGGTGATACGCCACGTGCTGCCGGTCATAATCGACCACTTTGGTGTCGAGGAGGTTGACGATCGCTCCCTGGCGGCGCCGGGCTGCGAACGACCGAGCCAGTTCGAGGGGGGCGAGCGCGTTGACCTGCATATTCCGCCACAGGTCGGCCGGCTTGAAGTCGGTCAGTGTGCTCGGCTCGAATATGGCGGCATTATTGACCAGCAGGCCGATCGGCCCGGCCGCATCGGTGGCCCGGTCAAACAGGCCAGCCGTATCGGCCGGATCGGCCAGGTCCGCCGGGACCGTCCACGCCTCGGCCCCGAGCTCGCGCACACGTTCGGCTGTGGCCTCCGCCTCGTCGGCAGAACCGCGGTAGTGAATCACGACGTTCGCCCCTTCCGCGGCCAGGGCGACGGCGATGGCCCGGCCGATACGCTTCGCCCCGCCGGTGACCAGCGCCGTTTTCCCAGAGAAAGCGAGCATACGGTTCACGCCGGTCCCTTGCCGATAGAGGTCTGGAGCGTGTCGTACAGTCGATCGACCTTGGCGGCGAACACGAAGTCGGCCTCCGCCAGGCCGTCGATCTTATGCGTCCAGACCGTCAGGCGCACCTCGCCCCACGAGAGATGGATGTCGGGATGATGGCCGACATCCTCGGCCAGCGCGCCGACCTTGTTGGTCCATCCGAGCGCGCTCTTGAAATCCCGGAACTCGTAGGTTTTCTCGAGGTGGTGTCCGTCGACCACGTCCCAGCCAGCACCCAGTTTCTCCTGGTACTTCTTCAGCTCGTCGCCCTGGAGCGGCGGGACGCCGCCCCGGCACGGTACGCATTCTCTATCCGCGAGCGAGCAGCTCGGGCGGCTTTGGTCATTCATTCTCTTGCTCCACAGTCGGGGCCGTTCGGTTCAGCCGGCGAATTCACGCAGGTCCACGTTCTCGTCTTCCAGTTGCTTCGGATCGATGTTCTTGCCGGCCGCCAGCGCCTGCATTGCGGCGATGAAATCGATG
>PWKM01000047.1 GCA_003559755.1 Planctomycetota bacterium | reverse complement strand
TCGAGACGTGTAACGCGAACGGGACGGCCATCGAGTTCAACGTCGGCGCCACCTGGGCCCATCCCCACACCGCCGACGAGTTCAAGGCCAGCTACACCGACTACGTGGCGAAATGGGTCGAACTCGGCGCCCGGGTCGCCCTGTGCAGCGACGCCCACAGCTTGGCCCGCTTCGACCTGCTCCCGCGCGGCGAGCAGGTACTCGCCGAGATCGGCCTGCCTGACGAACAGGTGTGGCGGCCGCAAAACGAGCCGACAGTGGTCGGTTCAAAAGTGATAACAAGCAAAGAGGTCTGCAATGAGTGACCGTTATGACGTGGCAGTAATCGGCTCCGGCCCCGGCGGATATGTGGCGGCCATCCGCGCCGCACAACTGGGCGCAAGCGTCGTGTGCATCGAGAAGGGGCCGCTGGGCGGGACCTGCCTGAACCGGGGCTGCATCCCCACCAAGGCCCTGCTCGAGGCGTCGCACATCGTCGCGGTGGCGAAGGGCGCCCGGAAGTTCGGCGTGCGGATTGGGGACATCGAAGTCGATTTCGCCCGGATGATGAAGCACAAGGACTCGGTCGTCAAACGCCTGGGGAAGGGCGTCGGACAGCTCTTCCGGGGGAACGGCATCGACCTTCTGCAGGGCACGGCGTCGTTCCTCGACGACCGCACCCTCTCGATCGAGTCGCCGGACGGCACGACCACGAAGCTCGAGGCGAAGAAGATCATCATCGCCACCGGCTCCGAGCCGGCCGAGATTCCGGCATTCCCGTACGACGGCGAGAAGGTGCTCTCGAGCACGCACATCCTCGAACTCGACGCACTCCCCGAGGAGCTGGTCATCGTGGGCGGCGGGTACATCGGCTGCGAGTTCGCCTGCTTCTTCGCCGAGCTGGGGACCCGGGTCCACGTCGTCGAGATGCTCGACCGGCTCCTGCCCCTGAGCCCGCCCGACCTGTCGGACCTGGTGACCCGCTCGCTCAAACGCCAGAAGGCGAAGGCCTATACGGACACGAAGGTCGAGTCGATCGACACCACGGGCGACGGGATATCCGTCGAGCTGTCCGGGGGGAAGACTCTCGAGGCGGACCGGGCCCTGATCGCGGTCGGCCGCAAGCTGAACTCGGACGGGATCGCCGTCGAGAACGCGGGGGTGGAGGTCGGCGACGGGCACGAGATCGTCATCAACGAGCACTGCCAGACGAACGTGCCCCACATCTATGCCATCGGCGACGTCACCGGCAAGGTCCTGCTGGCCCACCTCGCCTCGCGGCAGGGCATCGTCGCCGCCGAGCACGCGATGGGCGAACACTCGGCGATCGACTACCGCGTGGTGCCCGCCACCATCTTCGCCCACCCCGAGGCGTCATACGTCGGCCTGTCCGAGGAGGAAGCAGAAGAGCAGGGGATCGACGCCCGCTCGTTCACCTTCCCCATCCAGGTCCTGGGCAAGGCCCAGGCGATGGGCGAGACGCAGGGGATGGTCAAGCTGATCGGCGACAACAGGACCGGCGAGATACTCGGCGCACAGGTCGTCTGCACCAGGGCGAGCAACCTGGTCGGCGAGATCGCCGCCGCGATGCAGATGGAAGGCACCATCAAGGACCTGGCCGGGACCATCCACGTACACCCCACGCTGTCCGAGGGCATCCTCGAGGCGGCCGAGGGCTGGCTCGGGCACGGGATTCACTACAACGGGTGAGGATGGGCCGCGGGGGTCCCGGCGGCGGAGGGTTGGCATCCGCCGGAAACCGGGTACAATGCAGATAGAGGCACTCAACACGTTGGCCATTGTCGAGAAGGGATTGGAAGAATGATCATCCAGAAGCAGAAAGCATACGAGAATATCGAGGAGATGCTCGCCCCGTACCAGAAGGTGTTCGTTGCCGGATGCACTGAGTGTGCCACCGCGTGCAAGACCGGCGGCGAGGACGAGGTGGCCGAGATGAAGGAGCGGCTGGAAGCGGCCGGGAAGACGGTCACCGGCACCGCCATCTTCGACTCCGCCTGCCTCCGCGGCGAGGTCCGCGAGGTCTCGCGCGAGCACCAGGAGCAGATCGAAGCCGCCGACGCCATCCTCACCCTGTTCTGCGGGGCGGGGGTCCAGACCGTCGGCAATTACCACGAGGACACCCCCGTTGTCCCGGGCGTCGATGCCCTGTTCGTCGGCGAGACGATCCGGGCCGGCAAGTACACCGAGCAGTGCCAGGCCTGTGGCGACTGCCTGCTCGATGTCACCGGCGGAATCTGCCCGCTCACCCGCTGCGCCAAGGCGCTGCTGAACGGGCCGTGCGGCGGGTACACCGAGGACGGGAAGTGCGAGGTGGACCCGGACACCGACTGCGCCTGGCTGCTCATCTTCGAGCGGCTCAAAACGCGCGGCCAGCTCGACAAAATCCGGGAGACGCAGGCGGCCAAGGACCACTCCGACCACCACCCGCCGCAAACCTACAAGTGGGCCCGGCCGAAAAAGAAGAAGGTCAAGCCCACGGCATAATCGAGCCGGGACGGACCGGGGCGGCCCCTGAAATCGAGGCGAGTGTGCAGCCACACGCAGGATCACACCGGGGGCCGCACACCCGATCGCGGATAACGGACGTCAAACAGCACAGCCAGAAGGAGAGAGCCGGATGAGTCTGAGAGAGGCATTGGCAGGGGAAGCGCTCGTGTTCACCGGAGAGGTCGGCCCGCCGAAAGGGATCGACTGCGACGAGGTGTGGGAGGAAGCGGAAGACTTCCGGGACAAGGTCGCCGCGGTCAACGTGACCGACAACCAGAGCTCGGTGATGCGGATCAGCGGTCTCGCCGCCTGCATCAAACTGAAGCAGATGGGCATCGAGCCCGTGCTCCAACTGGTCTGCCGTGACCGCAACCGCCTCGCGCTCCAGTCCGAACTGCTCGGCGCCGCCATCTGGGGCATCGAGAACGTGCTCGCCCTGACCGGCGACCACATCGCGCTCGGCGACCACCCCCAGGGCAGGCCGGTGCACGACCTCGACTCGGTCACGCTCCTCCAGGCCGTCACCGCATTGATGAACGGGCGGGACCTGGCCGGGAACCGGCTGGACGGCGCCTGGAAGCGCGTCCGGCTCCCCAAGCCCAAGGACGGCTCGAAGCAGAAGCGGAAGTTCAAGTACGAGGGCCCGATCCCAGAGAAATGCCCCACCTACCTGCCCGGGGCCGTGGTCACCCCCTGCGCCGAGCCGGTCGAGCCGCAGATTCTGAAGCTCGAGAAGAAGGTGGCGGCCGGGGCGAAGTTCATCCAGACCCAGGCGGTCTATGAGCCGGCGGCCCTCGAACGGTTCATGAAGGCGGCCGAGCACGTCGGTGTGCCCATCCTCGCCGGGATCGTCATGCTCAAGTCCGCCGGGATGGCCCGGTTCATGAACGGGAACGTCGCCGGCGTCTCCGTCCCCGACCACCTCATCCAACGCCTGGCCGACGCCTCGAAGGAGGACCTGCAGAAGGTCAGCATCGACATCACGGCCGAGCTGATGCGGGACATGGCCGGGATGTGCAAGGGGTTCCACCTGATGCCGCTCGGCTGGTCCAAGCCCGCGGTCGAGGCCATCGAGGCCGCCGGCCTGTCGTAACGCAGTCGGCGTCGGGCTCGCCCGGACGGCCGGTTACCGCCCGTCCGTCATCCGCCGCAGCGTCTCGATGGCGACGACCAGTGCCCGGGGGAGATGGAAGGGGTCCTTGACCGGCAGGGCGATCAGGTCCGTGATCCGGTTCCCCTCGCGGTCCAGCCGCTGTGTCCATTCTCCGTACTCGGGCACGGGGAAGCGGGCGAAGCTCCACTCGTGTACGCGGTGATACCAGTCCAGGCACCAGTCCTCGCGGCAATGTTCCCGAGCGACGAGCAGGCCGGCCAGTGCCTCGGCATGCACCCACCAGATTTTCTTCTCCGCGTTCTTCCAATAGACCGGCTCTTTCCCCTCGATGTCGATGCCGAGGAACAGGCCGCCGCACTCGTCGTCCCAGCCCCGCTCGACACACCATCGCATGGCCCGGCAGGCCTTGTCCGCCAGTTCGGGCCGGCCGGCCTCTCGATTGATGAGGACCGTGAAGTAGGCCGACTCGATCCCGTGCCCGGGGACCATCGCCCGGCCGTAGTCGGCATCGACCGGTCCGCCGTCGTTCCCGATGTATTCGAGGACGGCCCGGCTCTCGTCGCGGTAGTGGTCGCGTACGATGCGGGCGCTCATCTCCAGTGCCGTGTTGCGGACCTGTTCGCTTCCCGTCGCCTTCGCCAGTTCCCAGAAGGCGAGTGAGAACTGCATCGGCTCGCGGTGCGGGCGTGTGCCCGGCGGCGTCGGGTAGGGCGCGGTCCCGTAGGTGTACGGCCGGGCGAGTCGTTTCATCACGCTGTCGTAGGTCTCGAGCCCGATGTGCAGGGCCTCGTCGTTCCCGGTCGCCCGGTGATACTCGACGAGGCCGAGCACGGCGAACGCATCGGTCACAATGCTCTCCGGCCCCTTGAGCCGGCCGCCCTCGGCATCGACCAGGAAGAGCCAGCATCCGTCCTCGTCGCGCCCGTGCTCGCGGAGGAAGCGGAACAGGCCGTGCGCGATGTCGAGCCATTCGGCCCGGCGTTCGACGCGGTTGTGGAGCGCGGAGAACGTCCACAGCCCGCGTGCCTGGGACCACATATACTTGTCGGTGCTCTGGATGGTGCCGTCGTCCTCGATGCAGGAGAAGATGCCGCCGTGCTCGCGGTCGATGGCGTACCTCGGCCAGAACGGCGCGACGAAGTGGACCAGGTGGTCGGTCAGGAAATCGCGGAGCTCCGGCAGGGACATGCCCCGGCTGTCGGCGGTCAGATCATGCGCTGTCATCGGGTCCCCCGTCTATTTCGTTTACACAAAGCCGCCCCGGCGGGCGTCACAAGAGCAGCATCGCATCGCCGTAGCTGTAGAAGCGGTAGCCGCGATCCTTTGCCTCCTCGTAGGCGGCGAGCACCCGCTCCCGCCCGGCGAAGGCGCTGACCAGCATCAACAGCGAGCTTCGGGGCAGGTGGAAGTTTGTGATGAGGGCATCGACCGCCCGGAACTCGAACGGCGGATAGATATACAGGTCCGTCCACCCCCGCCCGGGCAGCACCCGCTCGCTCTGGCCCGGCCTCGCCCGTGCCCGGGTCTCGAGCACGCGGGTGGTCGTCGTCCCCACGGCCACCACCCGCTTCGCGTCGTTCAGCACGTCCGCCACGTCCTCCGTCAGTTCGTAGTACTCGGCGTCGACCGAGTGCTCTTCGATCCGTTCGGCCCGTACCGGCTTGAACGTCCCGGGGCCGACGTGGAGGGTGATGGCCGCGATCCGGCATCCCCTGTCGCGGACGGCCTCCAGGGTCTGCTCGGTGAAGTGCAGGCCCGCTGTCGGGGCGGCGACCGCGCCCGGCTTCTCGGCGTACACCGTCTGGTACCGCTCGGCGTCTTCGGCGGCGTAGCGGTCGTCCTCCCGGGGCCGTTTGATGTAGGGCGGCAGCGGCGCTCGCCCGGTCCGTGCCAGCAGGTCGTCGAGGTCGCCCTCGAAATGCAGTTCGACCAGCGAGGCGCCGTCGCCTTCGCGTCCCAGGATGGTTGCGGACAGCCCGTCCCCGAGGGCGACCGATTCGCCGTCGCGCAGCTTGCCGCGACAGCGGATCATCGCTTCCCACACCGGCTCGCCCTGCTCGCGCGACGGGCGAATCAGGAGCAGCTCGACCCACCCGCCCGTCCCCCTCGTCCCGTACAGCCGGGCCTTGACTACCCGCGTGTCGTTGACCGCCAGCACGTCGCCCGGCTCCAGATATTCGACGACGTGATGGAACACGCGGTGCTCGATCCGGCCGGATTGCCGGTGGAGTACGAGCAGCCGCGAGCGGTCGCGCCTCTGGGCCGGATGCTGGGCGATGGATTCCCCGGGCAGGTCGTAGTCGAAAAGGTCGGTTCTCATTGCGAGCGGAGTTCGATGGTGAGTTGGGCGCCCTGGCTGCATCGGATCGTATTTTCTTCCTGGTTGAACTCGATCAACGGGGCCCGGGCCGAGAGGTCGGCGGTGTCCATCGTGGCCGGGCTCCCGGACAGTGTGCCCATCGATTTTGTCGGGTCCCATTCGAACCGCTCTCCGGCGAACTGCTGCAGGCGCCCGTCCTCGTCCCTCCCCGTGTATCGGACCAGTTGCTCGGCGACCAGCCGCTTGATGGCGACCGCGTCGTCCGTGTCCGTCCCCGTATCTTCGAACTCGATGGTCAGGACCCTGCTGGCGAGGGTGGTGGCGGCCTCTCCGGTCCCCCGGGTGATGACGACCCGTTCATCGGGCGCCCGGGCCCTGAACCGGGCGACGTTGGCCAGCCGATCGACGACGAGCGGGCCGTCGGTCTCGATCACGACGACCGCATCCGCCCCGTCAGGAGCGGCCCCCGACATCCCGGGCATCGCCGGCAGAGCGACCATCCCGCCCTCCTCGCGGAGTGTCATCCTGGGGTTCTGGTGGATCGTCATCATGGAGGTCGTTATCTCTTCCCGCACCCTCCCGCCGGGCAGCAGGTCCTCGCGAACCTGCTCGTGCAGCAGCATCTCCCGACCGGTCAGAGTGCGGGTGCGGCTGCGGGCCTCGACGTGGTCCGGGCTCTGGATGATGTGGTCCCTGAGCACGCTCTTCCCATCGGCCCCGGAGACCTCCTCGCGGGTCATCTGGAGGGTGGCGGACGGGGTTCGGATGGCGATCGGCTCCTCGTAGTACACCAGCGCCTCGACGTTCCCGGTCAGTTGGGCCTGCGACTCTTCCGCTCCCCAGTTGTACAGGCCCTCTTCCGCCCTGAGAAAGAGGTTGCGGCGGACCTGTCGGCGCCCGTCTTCCTCGACCAGCTTATAGGTGCTCAGCCGAGGACGGATGCAGAAGTATTGTTCGTCCGGCTTCGGCATCGCCTTTTCGGCGTGCAATATCGATTCCAGGTGGCCGGTGTGGGCGTTGTGCCGGGGCCAGGCGATATCGTGGAACACGACCTCGGTCGCCCCGAACGCGGCGGACGCTGCACACAGTATCACGGCCGGCAGGAGCAGTTTTCGCACCATCACAGATACCTCTCCATCACGGTCTCCCACTTGCCCTGGGCCCGGAGGATCATCTCGGCGACCTCGCGCACGGCCCCCCGCCCGCCCGGGGCCGCGGTCACGTAGGCCGCCCGGCTCTTCACTTCATCGACGGCGTCGGCGACGGCGATGGGCACGCCCGCCCGACGCATCGGCGGGATGTCGGGCAGGTCGTCGCCGATGTAGCAGACGGCCTCGTCGGGTACGCCGACCTGCTCGAGGATGTCCTCGTAGGCGGGCAGCTTGATCTTGAATCCGGTCCGACAGTGCTCGATGCCCAGGTCCTCGGCCCGCCGGTCAACCGGTTCCGACTTGCGGCCGGAGAGGATCGCGACCTTCACGTCGCTTCGCTGGAGATACTTGATGCCGGAGCCGTCCTTCACGTTGAACGTCTTCTGCTCGCTCCCGTCGGGGTTCACGGTGATCGAGCCGTCGGTCATCACGCCGTCCACGTCCACGATGACGAGCCGAATGGTGCGGAGTACGTTGTGGTCGAATGGTTCGCTCAATGGGATGTCAATACGGGGGTCAGCCCGCCCTCCTTGTTATTACCATAATGTGGATTCCGGTCGCCTCGCGGGGACGCTCGGGCGCCCGACCGGGCCGGCCGGGGGCGCGTGTCGGCGGTTGGCGATGGAGCTCACGTCGTCCGCCGGGATGCGATGTGTGCCGGAAAAAGGGACCTCGACGACGAACGTCTCGCCGTCGAACGACTCGACGACTCCGCTGATCTCGTCGCCGTCTGCAAGCGTGAAATATACGGTCTTCTCCTGTGCCGGTCCCGCCTCGCCGCCCAGGCCGATAAACGCAACCTGGTCAAGCTCGTAGGTCAGTACGCCGTGCCCGGTGTCCACCCGCACCGTCCCCTCGTCCATCGACAGAGAGCGGTACGAGATGCGGTCGCCGTTGACCAGTGTGACGGCCCGTTCGGCCGGGCGGCTTTTTCGGCCGACCTCGGCCTCGTCTGACAACGCCACGTGACGGACCCCGGGCAGATCGAACCGCCACCGCTCGCCGGCCCGGATGAACGTCAGGTCCGTATCGCCGACCCCCGCCAGCTCGCCCGACAGGCGGTCGGCCGTGGCGGTGGCCAGCCGGTGCGGTGCCGCGTCCCGGTCGGGCCGGGCGCCCCGCGGCCGCAGCTTGCAGGCGTAGGGGACGGCGTGTGCGTCGTGCAGAAGGCGTGCGAGCCGCTCGAACGCCTCGACCCGGTTGCCGCTGCTCCACTCTGTCCGGATCAGTGCGTCCTGCAGTGCGAGCCGTTCCCGCTGAATCCGTTGTCCGAGCTCGGCGGTATCGAGCCCACGGCGAGCGGCGGCGGTCGCCCGCTCGAACGCCTGCAAAGCCCGCTCTTGCTGGTCGGTGATCCGGAGGATGCGTGCCCGGGCGGCCAGGGTCCACGGCTCGTCGGGCTGGGCGGCGAGCCGTTCATCAACCGCGCGCATCGTCTGCTCGGTGTTGCCGATCACGGCGACCCGGTTCCGGGAGAAGGCGGCGATGTGGTCCTCGTCGGCCACCACATTGACCGTCTCTTCGTTGAACCACCGGACGGGCAGTGCTTCGCGCAGTTCGCCGGCCGCCTTGTCGATGACATACACCGCCTTATGCGTCCCGATGACGAGGTCGGCCTCGGTCACCGCTCCCTGGCCCAGGGACTCGTGCTCGGGCAGCGGCCAGGTCCACATCACGTCGCCGGAGTCGGCCCGCAGGCAGCGGACTTCGCTGTCGGCCACGAACAGCCGATGGGGCGCGCCGGGCTCGGCCGGCGGCGCGGCCCCGATAAACCGGCTCGGCTCGGACCATTCCTGCCTCCAGAGCGCCTTGCCGTCCGAGATTCGGACGGCCATCAGTTGGGCGCTGTCCGACGGGGCGGCCACCACCGCACCGCCGACCCGGGCGAGGGGGGCGTATCGCGGCTGGTGCGGATTCCGGGGCCACTCTTCGGTCATCGTTCGCTCACGACGGTACGGGGCCAGCCAGCGGATGTCGCCCGTCTGGGCATCGCATCGGCCGAGCACGCCCATCCCGTTGTAGAAGATGACGGACGATCCGACGCGGATCAGCCCGGCGGGCAGCGCGGTCTGATACATCGAGCTCGGGGCGCTGCCCCCGACCACCGTATGCCAGCGGAGCCCGCCCCGGTCCCGGTCGAACGCCGCCAGGAGGGTCTGGGCGCGCGAGGTCTGGACCATCACCAGCGCCAGGTCGCCGTGGGGCAGCACCGGGCTGGTGAAGGCGACCCGCAGGTCCTCGTCGCCAAACCTGTCCAACCGGGCGAACGCCGTCCGGTTCTGCTCCCAGAGGGTGCGCCCGGTCGCCGCGTCGTGTGCGCCGAGCCGCTCGCCCCCGCTCACGTACACTCGCCGACCGCCGCCCGTCGGGGCGGGCTCGTCGACGGTAGCAAAGAAATGGCTGCTGTTGATACTGCGGTACCAGTCCGACGAATAGTTCGGGGCATCCGTCCGTGCCCAGACGCGGCGGCCGGTGAGCGCGTCGTAGGCGGCGGGGCCGTCGGGGGTATTCAGGTACAGGGTGCCGTCTGCCAGTTGGCCGATGCGGGTGTGCTCGCCGGCCATCCGCCGGGCGTAGAAACCGGGCATGTGCTCGGTGTAGCGGTCGGGCAGGGTCTCGCTCCACCGGACCAGGTCGATGTCGGCGGGTGAGGCGGGCGGGCGTTCGAGCGTCAGCGGCGTCAGCCCGTCCGTGTACGTCCGGAGCTCCGATGCCCGGGCAAACTCCCGGTCGCCGATCCGCACCGCCGCCCCGCGCGGCCCGAAGAAATCGATCGCCCGGTCAACCGCCTCGGCGTTTCCGACTCGTGCTGCGGCGACGGCGCATTGTGCGGCGACGGCTCGCCGGACCTCTTCGGGCGTCTCGTCCGGGTCCACCCGCTCCATCCATCGCAGCCACAGGTCCACGGCCGCCTCGGCGTCGCCCTGCTGCAGCCGCATCGAGGCGAGCAGACGGAGCCCCGGGCTGCCGTGGCTCGTATGCAGGAACCGGCGAACGAGCGTCTCGGCCGCCTGCCTGTCCCGATCATCCGCCGCCCTGCGATACAGCTTCTCCGCCTCCCGGTCGAACAGGGTGCGGTAGAGCTGTCGGACCCGGTCCGGGGCTTCCTCCAGGATACTTTCGCAGACGGCCCTTGGCCCGGCGTACAGGCCGTCGCGCACCTTGACCACCCCCCGCGCCGGTTCGCTGAGGAGTTTCTGGCAGAGGTCGATGACCTCGCGCCATTTCTCCTGGGCGATCAGGGCCTCCACCTCCTCGAGCTCCCGGTCGGCATCGCGGTCGGTCTGCATGAAGTTTACCGAGCTGGGCTCGTCTTCGAGCGAGGCACCGGTCGCGGGGAGGGCGAACCCCGACATCGCGATGATCCATATGCCCAGAATCGCCTGTCTCGTCATGGCATCGGTCTCCTCATTCGAGTCCCGCCGCTGCCTCGATTGCCGCCGATCGGACCGCCCAGTCCGGGTCGTCGAGCAGGTCCACGATCGCCGGCCGCTGATCGCGATCGGCCAGGGCGGCCAGGGAGCGGACTGCCGCCTCCCGGACGAGGCCGGAGTCCTGGCGGAGTGCCGCACGCAGCGCCCGGACGGCATCCGGCCCGCCGAGTTCGCCCAGCGCCCGGGCGCTCGCCGCCCGGACGTCGAGGCCCGGCGCCTCGGCCAGGGCGGAACTCAGCAGGGGAACAAACCCCCGGTCGCCGGTACGCCCCAGCGCTCTCGCCGCAGCCGCCCGGAGTTCGTCGTTCTCGGTCTGCTCGAAGGCGGCTGTCACCCCGTTGATCGCCCGTTCGGTGCCCACACTGCCCAGCGCCTCCACGGCCGCTGCCCGCACGTTCGGCGGTCCGGCGGCACCAAGCGCCACCAGTTTGTCGACCGCTCTCTCGGCCCGGAGCCACCCGAGCGACCGGATGGCCTCGGTCTGCAGTTCGCCGCAATCGGTCGCCTCCAGGAGGTCGATCAGGCCCCCCTCTGCCTTTTCGTGACCGCCGAACGCGCCGATGGAGCGGACGGCGGCCCTGCCCAGTTCGTCATCGCCTGAGCCGCGGGTGTGGGGCAAAAGGTCGTCGAGCAGTTCACCGTGGTGACCGGCGAGCCGTTCCGCGGCCCGCGCGGCGGCGAGCGTCATCGGGCGCGGCCCCGAGGCGAGGTGCTCGCGGACCGCGGCCGCCGCCTCCTCGGCCGGCCCGTCGGGCAGCCGGCGGACCCATTCGAGCAGGGCCGCGGCCCGGACGTCGGGGCGGCGCGAGTCGTTGGTCAGGACCCGGCGGAGGGCGGCGACGTCGTCCGGCGTCGAGCCGAGGTTTCGCATCGCGGCCTTGAGCACCCCCGGCGGAAGACCGCCCGCCACGGCCCGGCGGAGCAGCTCGGCGCTTGCCGCATCCCCCGGATCGAGGAGGGAGCAGAGGGCGGCGAGCGTGTCGGGGGCGCGGGTTCTGTCGAACGCTTCCCGCAGAGCCGCCTGTCCGGCCTCACCGCCCGTCGCGGCGAGGAGCGGCGCGTAGTGGCTCACGTCGTCGGGCCGGCCGTCGGCGACTCGCTCTACGAGGAACGCCACCACGTCCTCGCTCGGTTCGGCGGCAGCGGCGACGGCGGCGGCCTGTGCCACCGTGCCGAACGTCCGTCGGGCCACGTCGAGCAGCCGGGCGGCCCTCTCGGGCTCGGGCATCCGGCCCAGCGCCCGGGCGGCGGCCGGCCCGAACTGTTCGTAGGGAGTCTCGGAGACGGCTTCGAGAAGTGCGGACGCGGCCGGACGATATCGCATGGCGCCCAGCGCCGAGTAGATGTGTTTCCGCCTCCGGTGGTCAACGGGCTCGTCGGCGGCTTCGAAGAGTTCGGATGCGACCGACCGGAGCCGGACCTCGCCCAGCAGGGCGATGATCGGATCGGCGCGGGGGCCGGCCCCGCCCGACAGCAGGTGTTCGGCCAGGGCGCGGGCCACGCTCGCGTCCCGGAACCGGACGAGTGCTGCGACGGCGGCCTCCTGGATTCGGCGGTTGTCGTCATCGAGCAGCCGGAGCATCACATCGAGTGCGCGGCGGTCAGCGGCGGCCTCCAGGTTTCGCAGGCAGCTCAGGCGGACCTCGGCGTTGGGGTTCTCCTCCAGTTGCCTGATATACACCGGGGCCAGGGACGGGTCGGCGAACCGGCCGAGCGCCCGGATGGCGGCGGACTGGACGGCGGTATCGGCGGATTCCAGTTTCAGTTTGAGGGGCGGCAGTGCCCGGGGGTCGCGAAGCCGGCCGAGCAGCTCAATCAGGGCGACCGCCGTGGGGGCGTGGGCCTCGTCCTCAATCGCCTCGAGCAGCTCCGGCACCATCGTCCGGTCGGCGAACGGCCTGACTCCCTCGAAGGCGGCGAGCCGGACCGAGCCCTCGCGGTCGGTTCTCAGTGCCCGCATGAGCAGGGGGAGGGCGGCCGGGGTGTTCATTTCGGCCAGGGTGACGACCAGCCGTCGGCGCATGTCGGAATCGTCCGATTCCAGCACCCCGGCCAGCGCCCCGCCAAGCTCGTCCAGCGTCACCCGCCGTTCGGTGATCCGCCGGGTGACCTCGGTCAGGGCGGTGACGCGGACTGCCGAGTAGGCGTCGTCCTGCACGGCGCGACAGAGCTGGCGGGCGGCGTCTGCGGTGGGGACGCTCGCGATACAGCGGACGACCGCGTGCCGCAGGGAGGGGTCGTCGAACTGCATCAGCTCGCTCAGGCGCGGGAGCATGTCCGGCCCGGCGAGGCGGCGTTCGAGGACCTGGCTCAGGCATTTGCGGAGGAGTTGGGGGTCGTTTTCGGTCCGGACCAGCCGCAGGATCAACTCGTCTTCGATCGGCTCGCCGAGCTTTTCGAGGGCGGAGAACGCCGCGAGGCGGGTCTCGGCGTCCGGCGACTGGAGAGCGGCTTCGATGACGGGCACCGTCTCCGGCTTCCCCGTCGCCCCGAGCCCGGTGATGATCGCTCTACTGACCGACGGTTCCTCCTCGCGGTTGAATGCTGCGGAGAGCGCCCCGGCGGCCGAGTCGGTCCCGGCCTGGCCCAGGGCGGCCGCAGCCGCCCGGCGTGAACCGGGTCCGCCGGTCCGCAGAATCTCGACGAGTTCCGGCTCCACTTCTTTCGCCTCCTCCCCGCTCAGATACACGATGGCGGTCTCGCGCACGGAGTCTTCCGTCTCGTCGCGGATGGCGCGTTTGAGCACGGCCAGCCGGCCGTCGGCATCGAGATGAGAGCGGGCGGCCTGGAGGGTGATCCGGCGGATCGACGGGTCGGTGTCGCGGACCGCCTCGAGCAGGAAATCGGTCGCGTCGTGCTGGAGGATGCGGGCGACGGGGCCGACCAGCGGGCTCCGCCGCCAGGCCTGCGGCTCGGCCCGGTACATGGCGATGAGCCGTCGGGCGACCGCCTCGTCGCCGATCCCGGCCAGTGCATCGAGGGCGGCCCGCCGCACCTGCTCGTGCGGATCGTCGATCAGCCCGATCAGCCGGTCGGCGGCCGGCTTGTACTCCAGCCGGCCGAGTGCGGAGACGATCTGCTGCCGCAGGCCGATGTCCGTCACCTCGGCCAAGAGGGCCAGCAGCGTCGGACCCTGTTCCGCCTCCGCGTGCCGGCATATGTGCCTGATGGCGGACGCCCTGGACTCTCCGTGCGGGCTGTGCACGAACCGGAGCATCAGGCCGAGCCCGGCCCGGCCGGCCTCCGAGCTGAGGGCGGCGATGGCTTCCTCCTGGGTCTCCGGCGCCTCGGCGGTCACCGCCTCGTACAGGGCGTCCTCGGCCGCGTCGCCCAGCCGGAGGAGCGCGGCGACGTTGATCCTGTCGAGCTCCTGCCAGCGGGGCTGCCGCATCAGGTCGATGGCCAGGTCGATCAGCCGCGCCCGTTCATCGGGGTCGAAGTCGTCCTCCCGGGCGTGCTGCAGCCGCTTGTCGGCCGCCCAATACGCGATGTCCGGGTCCGGGTCGGCGAGCGCCCGTTCGAGGAGCGGCGACCGCTCGTCGTGGGCGACGACGGTCTGGTATGCGGCCAGGCGTACCTTCGATATCGGATCGTCGAGCGTGACGGTCACGGCGGCCTCGGCTGCGGAATACTGGTCCGCCGGGATGTCGGCCGCGAGCTTGACGGCCTCGAGCCGGACCGCCCAGTTTCGGTCCTGCATGCCGGCCGCCACGAGGTCCGGATACTCGGCCGGCCGGGTCCGGGAGGCGAGGGCCAGGGCGTCCCGCCGCGCCCGCCACACGCCGGACTCGAGGAGGTCCCGAATCTGGTCGATCGCGTGTTCTTGGGCGTTCTCCAACGCCGAGAGTGCATCTGCGCGCTCGGCGGACGTGCTGTCCCAACGGGTCAGCACGGCGACGGCGTCATCCCACTCCGGGACGGCGTCATCGGCGCGGGCCGGCCCGGCCACTGTGAGAACGGCCAGGACGACGCTGAGCGGGCAGAGACGACGCATTATTGACCTTTGTACTGCCAATGAATAACTCATAGGGCAAGGCCAGCATGGGCAAAAAGCGAACGGAGCAAAGAGGGTGTGAGCCGCTGATCGCGAAGCAACCACGCCAGCTCGGTCAGAAAATGGTCCGGGGCGTCCGGGACGAAGTTCGCCAAGTCCACATACTTGGCGCGACCCCATATCCCATCTATTGGATTGAGGTAAGTCGGGATCACATCGTGCCGGTCCATGAGATCACGCAGCGCGGTGAGTTCGCGCTGGAATCGAGCGCCGGCTTCGGGCGGATATTTCTTCTTCACAGCGAGGCGGCCATCGGCGTGGCGGATGTGCATGACGGTCTTGGCCCCCTG
>PWKM01000243.1 GCA_003559755.1 Planctomycetota bacterium | reverse complement strand
TGGAACGCGACTCAATGGACTCAGCAGGTAAAGACGGTTGAGCCGGACACCGGGACGGTGACGATCCTCGGCGAGCTGGGAGATCTCGAGGGCTGGTTAGGGCGCAGCGTGCTCGATCCCGCCCACTCCGCGCTGTACGTGAGCGGCCTCTCGGCGGACGGCACGACCAAGCTTTACACATTCGATGTTGACCTTGGCTCGCTCGTCATCGAACAGCCGCTCGGCCATAACGACATGCATCTGGCCGGAATCGACCGGTACGGACACATCATCGGATTGGAGTGGGACGCTGCTGCAGGAACGCACAACGTGCTGCGGATCGACCCATACCTCGCCGGGCACGAGGAACTGGGCACGGTCGATGGCATGCATAGTTGGCGGGGCCAGAGTGCACTCGACCCGGACGCCGACCTGCTCTACGTCATCGGGAGCCCGGATGATGTCGCGTGGGACCTCTATACGTTCGACCTGGCTGCCGGGGCGGTCGTCGCCCAACTGCCGATCTCCGAGCCGGAGATGGTCCTGGCGGGCGTCGATGCGACCGGCGATCTGATCGGTCTGGCGTGGAACCCCGCAGAGGCAGCCCAGCAGGTCTTCCGGATCGACCCCGAGAGCGCCGAAGCAATCGCGTTCGCCCAGGTCGGCGACCTGGCCGTCTGGCATCGGCAGACGGTGCTCGATCCGGCGAACGACCTGCTCTATGTCGCCGGCTCGTCCGAAGACGGGCCGCCCACACTCTACACCATCGATCTGGCCGTGGGGAGCGTCATCGTACAATCTGCTCTTCCCACCGGCTTCGACGCCTTCGTCAACCACCAGACGCGGTTCGAATATCCGGGGATGCCCCGGGTCATGCACCAGGGCATGTCCCTGCCGCTCTGGGAGGAGCCGATCGATCAGGAGCTTCTGCTCGGTTCCATCGCCGACCTGCTCGAGTTGGGGGCGACTCGCGTCGCCGTCAACGTGTTCTGGTTCCAGCACGACCTCGATTCCGTCGTCATCGAACCGCGCCCGGACAAATGGACGGCCCTCGACAGCACGGTCGAAACGGCCATCGACCTCATCCACGCACACGGCATGCAGGTCATGCTCAAGCCGAACGTCGATGTCATAGCCGGCGGCTGGCGGGGCCAGATCGAGGGGACGGACGCCTGGTTCACCAGCCCGGCCGGCTACCAGTCGTTCGTCAACCACTTCGCCGACATGGCCCAGGCGAAGGGAGTCGAGATTTTTTGCGTGGGGACCGAACTGATCCAGACCACCGACAACGTCGCCATGTGGCGCAACACCATCGAGGGCATCCGCGACCGGTTCGACGGCGACCTGACATACGCCGCCAACTGGCATTGGGACCGTGCTACCGACGCAGATATCACCTGGTGGGACGACCTCGACTACATCGGGATCGACGCCTATTACCCCCTGACCGAGAAGCTCGACCCGACCGTCGAGGAGCTTCGGGCGGCGTGGCAGCCGCACATCGCAAACATCGAGAGTTGGTATGCCGGCCTGTCGGCCGCCGAGCGGAAGCCGATCCTGTTCACCGAGATCGGATACCGGAGTTGGGACGGGGCGAACCGAATCCCATGGGACCTGTCGGACAAGGACGGGACGAACATCGACGAACAGGAGCAGGCCGACTGTTACACTGCGGTCTTCGAGGAACTGTGGAGGCAGAGGGGCTGGCTGCGCGGGCTCTACTGGTGGAACTGGGAGGTCGAGCCCGAGGGCGAAGTCCCCAACTGGTATCCCATCCAGGGCAAGCCCGCCGAGGCCGTCGTCGCCGAATACTACGGCGGCGCCTGACAGCACTGAACGGCCAGAGGGGGGAAATCCGTGTGTCATAGCCGCCAGCTACCCTCTGTCGTGCAGAAAACGCTTGCAATGTATGCACATTTGTGCATACAATAAACCATGTTCGAGTGGGATAAGACAAAGGCCGAACAGAACAAGACCCGTCATGGGATTTCGTTTGCCGATACGTTTGCTGTCTTTGACGACCCGTATGCCCTGACCGTTGAGAACGGGCGGCACCACGAGCCGCGCTACGCGAGCATCGGGATGGATGCGTTTGGCCGAATTCTGGTCGTCGTATACACTTGGCGAGGCGAAACAATCCGAATCATCTCGGCCCGGAAAGCGACCCGAAAGGAGGTAAGGCAATATGAAAGAAAACTATGATTTCAGCAAGGGCAAGCGAGGGGCGGTCCTGCCGCAGTCAGGCAATAAGGTTCGGATCACCGTTCGCCTCGACGCCGACATCATCGATTGGTTCCGCGACCGCGCAGAGGAGCAAGGGGGCGGGAATTACCAGACGATGATAAACGACGCCCTCCGCATCTTCATCGAGCATCAGAACGAGCCGCTCGAAGATTTGTTGCGGCGTGTCGTTCGGGATGAACTCAAGGCCGCGCGTTGAGTATCAGCGTCTGAGCGTCGGCTCGCCGCAAACGGACCGCCATTACCTTCTCGGGATATCGATAAACGCCCCCGTTCCTTACGGCGGCGTCATCTGCCGGTTTCTCAGAACTCGGCGCTTTTGGGGGTGCGGGGGTAGGGGATGACGTCGCGGATGTTGGCCATCCCGGTGACGAACTGGACGACTCGCTCGAACCCGAGTCCGAACCCGGCGTGGGGGACGGTCCCGTACCGCCGCAGGTCGAGGTACCACCAGTAGTCGTCGGGGTCGAGCCCGCACTCGTCGATCCGGCGGAGCAGCACCTCTTTCCGCTCCTCGCGCTGGCTGCCGCCGATGATCTCGCCGGTCTTGGGGACGAGCACGTCCATCGCCGCCACGGTCCGCCCGTCGTCGTTCTCGCGCATGTAGAACGCCTTGATGTCTTTCGGATAGTCGCGGACGATGACCGGCTTTTGGAAGTGCCGTTCGGTCAGATATCGCTCGTGTTCGGTCTGGAGGGCGGCTCCCCACTCGACGGGGTATTCGAACGATTCGCCGGACGCCCGGAGGATATCGACTGCTTCGGTGTAGGTGATGCGCACGAACTCGCTGTCCACGATGTGGCGGAGCGTCTCGACGGCGGACTCGTCGATCCACTTCTCGAAGAACGCCAACTCTTCGGGGCATCGTTCGAGAGCGGCCCGGAAGAGGTGCCTGGTATATTCCTCGGCCAGGTCCATGTCGCCATCGAGGTCGCAGAACGCCATCTCGGGCTCGATCATCCAGAACTCGGCGAGGTGGCGTGCGGTGTGCGAGTCCTCGGCCCGGAAGGTGGGGCCGAAGGTATAGACGTTGGTCAGGGCACAGGCGTAGGTCTCGGCGGCGAGCTGCCCGCTGACGGTGAGGGAGGCCCGTCGGCCGAAGAAATCGGCGCTGTAATCGACCTTCCCCGCCGCGTCGCGGGGCAGTTCGTCGAGGTCGAGGGCGGAGACGGTGAACATCTCGCCCGCGCCCTCGCAGTCGCTGGTGGTGATGATCGGCGCCTGCAGGTAGAGAAACCCGCGGTCCTGGAAGAACTCGTGCGTGGCGGCCGACAGGCAGTTCCGGACCCGGGCCACGGCGCCGAACGTGTTCGATCTCGCCCGCAGATGGGCGATCTGGCGGAGGTACTCCATCGTGTGCCGCTTCTTCGCCAGTGGATACGAGTCCGGCTCCTCGACCCAGCCGAGCACCTCGACGGCGTCGGCCTTGACCTCGACCGCCTGCCCCTTGCCCGGCGACTCGGTCAGTTCGCCCTCGATCCGCACACAACAGCCGGTCGACAGCCGCAGCACGACCGACTCGTAGTTCGGGAGCTCGCTGCCTGCGACGACCTGGATGCCGGCCAGGCACGATCCGTCGTTCAACTCGATGAACGAGAACCCGCCCTTCGAGTCGCGGCGAGTACGCACCCATCCGCACACCGTCACCCGGGCGCCGAAATCGCGCCGCTCGAGCAGATGCCTGATACGGTC
>PWKM01000174.1 GCA_003559755.1 Planctomycetota bacterium | reverse complement strand
GCCTGGCTGCCGGCCGCCGACGAGCCGCCCGACCGCCTTCACAAGGCGATGCGATACAGCATGTTCGCGGGCGGCAAGCGCGTCCGCCCCATCCTCTGCCTGCTGGCCTGCCGTGCTGTCGGCGGAACCGACGAACGGGCCATGCCGCCCGCCTGTGCCGTCGAGTGCATCCACACCTACTCGCTCATCCACGATGACCTCCCGGCGATGGACAACGACGATTTCCGGCGCGGCAAGCCGTCCTGCCACAAACAGTTCGACCCGGCCACCGCCATCCTAGCCGGAGATGCCCTGCTCACCATTGCGTTCGGCATGATCGCCCACCACACGACGGAACCCGACGTCGCCAGCCGCCTGGTGGCCGAACTCGCCGACGCCGCCGGCTGGGCGGGGATGGTCGGCGGCCAGATGGCCGACCTCCGGGCGGAAGGCGGGACTCCGGACGAAGACGCCCTGCACTTCATCCACCAGCGCAAGACCGGGGCGCTCATCCGGGCGGCGGTCAGGGCTGGAGCAATCGCGGGCGGCGCCACCGACAGCCCGCTCGACATGCTCGACACCTACGCCCGCTCCATCGGCCTGACATTTCAGATAGCCGATGATATACTGGACGAGACGGCGACCAGCGAGGAGATGGGCAAGACGGTCGGCAAGGACAAGGCCGCAGGCAAGCTCACCTTCCCCGCTATTTACGGCATCGATGAATCCCGCGATCGGGCGTTCCGCATCACCGAACAGGCGAAATGCGCCGTCGAGCCGCTCGGCGAACCGGCCGAACCGCTCCGCAAACTCGCGGACTTCATCGTCAATCGCACGGCTTGAGGGAGCCCTCTATGCACTCGACATTCAAGCAAGTCATCGTCGTCGGCGACCCGGAGAAAGAGCGAGTCCGCGCCGCCATCGACAGGGCACTCCCCATCATAAGCGACCGGGCCGACGTGGTGGACGTTGACCTCGAGGGATCCGGGCCGCTGGAGCCGGACGCGATCGACCTGGTGCTCGTGTTCGGCGGGGCCGGAGCGCTCCTCAAGACCGCCCGTCGATTCAAACCTCCATTGCCCCCGGTGTGCGGGATCAACCTGGGCAAGCTCGGATTCCTCACCGGCGTCCGGGACGACCGGCTCGAACAAGCACTGCCCGAGGTGCTCGCCGGAAAGTATACCATTACTGCCAGCATGATGCTCGACTGCGTGGCCCGCCGTGCCGGTGAAGATATATTCGCCAGCCGAGCGGCCAACGATGTCGTCATCTCCCGTGGCGCCCTCTCGCGGATCGTGCCCGTGGACCTTCTGATTGACGGCGAGAAGGTGGCGGCCTATAATGGAGATGGATTCATCGTCGCGACCCCGCTCGGGTCCACGGCCCATTCTCTATCGGCCGGCGGCCCCATTGTGGAGACCGAGATCGATGCGATGATCCTGACGCCGATCTGCCCGCACACGCTGTCGAACCGGCCGCTGGTCGTGCCGAGCCATCGACGCATCGAGATGGTCATCGGCGACGGCAGCGACGAAATGGCCGTCACCGTCGACGGGCAGGTGTTTCAGCCGCTGCAGCCCGGCGACATCATCGCTGTCGCCCCGGCCGAAGAGCGGCTGCGGCTGGTGCGAGCCGCCGGACACAGCTATTTCCGTACGATCCGGGACAAGCTGGGCTGGCGGGGCCACCTGGCATAAATACAAAGCGAGGGAGGCGGACTGGAGAACGGATGTTTACTGTCAAAATCAATCGCGAACGGTGCAAAAGCTGTGGGCTGTGCATCGAGTATTGCCCACGTGATCTACTCGAGCTGGACAACAACCTGAACGCCCGCGGCGTGAAACCGGCCGTCTTCCGGGCCGGGTCAAACGGCTGCATCGGCTGCACCAACTGCGCACTGATGTGCCCCGACGCCGCCATCGAGATCGAAGAGCGTCTGGACGAAGAATGAAGCCGCAACACAACGACAACAAGAACAAGTGGATTCTCCTGGCCGTCGCGGTGCTCGTCGTCGGCCTGGTCTGCCTGTTCATCGTCCAGCAGTGGGCGGCCAGACGAGAGGCGCAGACGCCCGGTTCCGCCGTCACCATGCGCCACATCATCGAGGGCCGACAGCCGCCGGCCGGGCCGTCACAGGACTTCCAGTGGATAACCCTGGTGGTGCTGCTCTTGACTCTGGTCGGGTTCGGCGCCATCGTCGCCGTCATGGCGTTCGCTATGGGCCAGCTCCTGCCCGACGCGCTCAACGCCCCGGACAAGCCGCCCGACGAGGACTCGGAAGAGAAGGACGCCTGACCTCATGCCCATCGCTGTCATCGGGGACGTACATTCCAACCTCGCCGCATTCCGAGCCGTACTCGACAAGATCGACGAGCTCGGCATCCGGCGCATCCTCTTCGTGGGCGACCTGGTCGGATACAACGCCTCGCCCGCCGAATGCCTCGAACTCATCAAGGAGCGCGAGCCCGTCGCCATCTCGGGTAACCACGACCGCTACACCGCCGGCCAGCCGATGGACGACCTCCGCGAGGCGACCATCAAGGCCATCGAATACACACGCGACGCCATCGGCGATGAAGGCATCGAATTCCTTGCCCAGCTCCCCACCCAGCAGACCATCGACGACCGCTACATGATCGTACACGGCTCGGTCTGCGACCCCGACGAATACATGCTTTCGTCCGAGGTCATCGTCAAAAACATCAAGGAACTGCGCGGGAGCTACGGCGGCATCGACATCTGCTTCTTCGGACACAGCCACTTCCCCGCCGTCATCGGCAACGGCAAGGCCGACATGAAATTCGGCGAGACCCGCCAGGTCGAGCTCGACCCCACCAAACAATACCTGCTCAACCCCGGCAGCGTCGGGCAACCGCGCGACGGCGTCCGCGACGCCTCGTTCGGGGTGTTCGATCCGAAAGCCCACACCTTCACCATCCACCGGGTTCCATACGACATCAAGGACACCCACGACCGGGTCCGCGAGGCGGGCCTCGGCCGCAAGCTCGCCGAACGCCTCCTCATCGGCCGCTGATCGCCCACCGCGGCGCGCATCACCGCCTGACCCGTCTGCTCCCCCAAGCTCTTCCAAGTCGCAGATATCGCCCTCCCCTCTCGTTTTTGCAAGACGGATACGATCTTGCTTCGGGTTCCGAAGATTACCAATTTTCCCCTGTCCGCGACGTTTCCTGTCTGGTACAATTGCTTCACCGAAGCTTTGGCTCGCCCTGCCAGTCAGTTTTAACAGCCGGTTGGTTGGCAGAACGGAGCCGCCGCCTTGTCCCGACAAGCTGCCGATGCGCCCTGGGAAGAGGCATCACCGTCGGGGACAAATAACGCCGGATGCATGCCGGTCCGCGGTGCAGAGAAAGTCGGGAGGGCCGAATGACAGCACGGAAGAGGAAGCGGAAGAGAAGGTGGCTGCGAAGGATCGCATGGGGAACGTGGCTGCTCGCCTTGATGATTGTGCTGCTGATCGGTATTTCGACGCAGAGATGGATATGCACGAACACGGCTGCGGGGCGAACGGTCACTCGGATATACGTCCCGTTCTGGCGGAGGCCGCCCCCATGGTATCGGCGGCCGCGACCTTGGCGTGGCTATGCGTTGGTGGTATGGCAGCGTGTCGAAGAGCATGACTCGGCGGTCGAGTCTTTCCTGCACCGGCACAAGTTCGAGACGGTCTCGCCACAACACGAATGGCGCATGATCTCGCATTACCATAGAACAATCTACGGATTGGGAATCCGGCATTATGGTTGCTACCCACAACATGTATTCACTCTCCTTTTCGGGCCGTTTCGGGACGACCCCGAAGATGTCGAGAGATACCTGGAGGCCCAACAAGCGGCCGACCCGAATTTTGTGAACGAGCTTTACCAACATATGCAAGACCCGAGGACGACCGAGGGCCGAGAATGGAGGCGGATGCATCG
>PWKM01000284.1 GCA_003559755.1 Planctomycetota bacterium | reverse complement strand
TAATCCTGCATGCCGACGCCCACCCCGGTGACGGCGTACTCGGGCAGAACGACCAGCTCTGCACCCTCATCGGCGGCCTGGCGGATTCGCAACTCGGCACGTTCGACGTTGTCATCGATGGCGAACGGATTCACACCGAACTGAACGACGGCGATTCTCGAGTGCATGTTGTATCACCCACAACCTTGGAAATGTGTACGTCCGACGTTATACACCAACTGGCCGCACACGACAACCCCGGTCCTGGGTATCTTCCGGGTCTGACCCTTGCCCCCATTTGTGCTCTGCTTTAAACTGTGTGCGATTCGACACCTGAGAACCGAGGAGACCCGGATGCGAGTTCGCACCCCGCAATGCGTTCGACGATTCTGCAACAAAGTCCTGCCCCGGCTGCTCGAACACGCCGACGGCCGCCGGACGATGGAGACAGTCCGTGCCGTGGTGGCGACCGATCGCTGGAACTCGTTCGACAAGTTCAAGGAGACATCGGCGACACTGATCGAACAGTACGAGGCGGCGGGCGCCGTCGCCGACAAGTACACCGTGCAGACCGGCGGGCCGGTCGGCACCGGCCGGTGGATCATCCAGGAGGCCGAGGACATACGAGCCGCCACGCTCGAGGTCATCGATCCGGCCAACAAGAAAATCGCCGATTACCGCGACAACCCCTGGCACGTGATCCAGTGGACGGCGAGCACGCCGGCGGACGGGATCGTCGGCGAGTTGGTCGTCGTTGACTCCGTCGATGAAATGCAGGCGTTCTCACGCAAAGCGTTGGTCGGGAAGGTGGTGCTCACCCGGCTCGATCCGCGGCGTGAACTGCCGTTCCACCGGTTGGCCGGGCGGGGCGCCGCGGCGGTCATCTCGGACCAGCCCGTGCCCAACCATCCCCATGCGGTCAAGTGGGGGAAATTCGGGTTCGGCGGGATCGATATCGACCACGCCGCATCCCGGATCGTCGGCCTGATGATATCGCCCAACCAGGGCGAAGCGCTGCGGCACCTGGTCGATAATCACGATAAGGTGGCGGTCAAGCTCCAGGTGGACGTGAGAAAGTATGTGGGTTCGCACGATGTCGTCAGCGGGGTGGTACTCGGGCGCGACGACCCCCAGGACGAAGCGTGGGCCATCGCACACAGCTCGGAGCCCGGCGCGGTCGATAATGCGTCCGGCGTTGCCGTCTGTGTCGAGATCGCCCGGATACTCGAGGGGATTTCGGAGTCAGGCGAGCTGGCCCGACCGCGACGCTCTGTTCGGCTGCTCCACGGGTACGAATGCCACGGGTTCTTCAACTACCTCGAGAACACCTGGCGGTTGAAGCCCCCCCTGGCCGGTGTCTGCATCGACTCTGTCGGCGTGAAGCCGGGCGCCTGTGACGGCCGGCTCGGCTGGAACGCGACGACCCCGATGACCGCCGGTTTTGTCGATCACCTGGGAGCTTGCATTCTGCGAAAGACGCTGCGCCTGACCAATCCCGGTTATCGCCTGTCGCTCGGCCCGTTCGTATCGACGCCCGACACGCTGATCGCGGACCCGAAATATGGCTTCCCGTGCGGATACATCGAGACTGATCGCGGGAAAAACGGCGCGTTCGAGGCCTATCACAGTTCGGCGGATACCGACCACCTGCTCAGCCCGCAGGGGCTGGAGGTGTGCGCCGGAGCAATGGCCGCCTATCTCTACTTCCTGGCCGATGCGACCACCCCCGACCTGCTCGAGTTGGCCGACTGGGAGACCGCGCGCTCCGTCGCCGAGATTGCCACCCAAAAAGGCGGGCTTGCCGAGGAGCGGGCGATGTACATCCGAACGCGTCATCACGCCTCGATGGAGCACCTGAAGCGCTGGATGTGGGGCGGGGATCGTGCCGAGATTCTGGCTCATCTCGACCGCTGCGAGCGCCGGGTGTGCGGAGCGTCCCCTGCGGCGGCTCATCGGACCGGGAAGCGGCCCCGTCGGAGCGGTGCCGGGCGTGTCCCGCACCGCAAGGCGCCGCTGCCCCCGTTCGCGGAGAATGCACCCGGACACATCGCCGAGCGAATCAGTAATACGGGCCTGCCCCGCTGGGCGCTGTACTGGGCCGATGGCATACGCGACCTGTCCGATATCGCCGAACTGCTGACAGGTGAGCGAGGCGAGAAAGTCGATGTCGGACAAGTCGCCGAGTATTTCGAGGCACACGATGAGCTTGGATATGTCGAACTGGTCCGTCCGGGGGACATGATCACGAAGGCACAACTTGTCCGGGACCTGAAGAAGCTCGGCGTGCGGAAGGGGATGGACCTGATGGTCCACAGCGCGCTCTCGGGGATCGGGTTCGTGAAGGGCGGGCCGGAGACTGTAATCGATGCGCTGCTCGAGGCCGTCGGGAAGACCGGCACACTTCTCATGCCCTCGTTCAACCACCACGAGGCGTTCGTCTATAACCCGATGACTACGCCCACCAAGACGGGCGCGGTCCCGGATGCGATGTGGCGCCGGCCCGACGCCGTGCGCAGTATCCAGTGCAGCCATCCCGTGTCGGCGATTGGCCCCAAGGCCGAAGAGTGGTGTGCGGGGCACCTCAAGGCCGGCATCTGGTCGGCCGAAAGTCCGATCGGGAAGTTCGTGCAGGAGGGGGGGCATATCCTGTCCGTCGGCGTGGGACAGAACTCGAGCAGCGCCTATCACGTCGCCGAGGCGTCGATGGGCCGCGGGTGCCTGGGGCAGTTCGGACGCAAGGAGCTGTGCCTGGGCGCCGACGGCACCGTCTGCGAAGTGCGCGGGGCTGCCTGGCGAGCCGGTCGCTGTAAGGTCTCGCCGGGCATATTAGGCGAAGCTCTCGACGCGGCGGGGCTTCGGCGCCACGGACAGATCGGGAACGCCCGGGCGACCCTGGTCAAGGCGGTCGATCTGTGGGAGATGCGTCGGAGGCACCTGGCGGACGCCTGTCCGACTTGCAGCGTCAAACCGAACAAGACCTTCCGGACCCGGTACCCGGCATACGTGAGGAGGCGGCGATGAACCGAGTGAGCTTTGCCGGTAACGATTATCTCGGTCTGGCCGGCGATCCGCGCCCGGCCGAGGCGATGTGCCGGGCGGCGAGGGAATACGGCGTGGGAGCGACGAGCGGACGCTCATTCCTCGGTTGGTCCGACCTGCACGAGGCGCTCGAACGGGACCTGCGCGAGTTCAGCGGGGCAGAGTCGGCCTGCTTGCTCCCCAATGCATACCTCGGCGGGCTGCTCTATTACCGGTACATTGCCGGCCGATGCCGGGTGGTCTTCTGTGACGAGACCTCGCACGCGAGCCAGTTCGACGGGATGCGTGCGGCCGGCCTGGACATCCGCCCCTTCGAGCACCTGAACGCGGACGACCTCGCTCGGCTGCTCGATCAGCATGATGCGGAGGCCGACGGGCCCGCCGTCGTCGCGACAGACAGCGTTTACGGCATAAGCGGCGAACTGGCTCCGCTGCGCGAACTCGCCGACGCGACCAGGAAAGCCCGGGCCGAACTGTTCATCGACGATGCGCACGGGGCGTTTGTGCTTGGCGAAAACGGCCGGGGCGCCTGGGAACAGTGCGGCCTCGACCCGGACGAAGCGACGGTGGCCGGGAGCATGAGCAAAGGGCTCGGCGTTACCGGCGGGTTCATCATCGGCCGGCAGGAGATCGTCGAGAACTTGAAACGGGGACCTCACGCCATCGCCAGCACTCCGTTCCCGCCTCCGGTGGCAGCGGCATGCCGGGAAGCTGTCCGTATCGTCCGGGCCGAACCGGAACTCCGGGAAAGGATGTGGCGGAACGCCGCCCGAATGCGGGGGATACTGGCAGAGCACAGCATCCCGATCGTCTCAGACCAGAGTCCCGTCATCGGCATGCTTTTCGAAGATGAGTTCGAGGCCGCCGAGATGGCCGAGCACTTCGAGGCCCGCGGC
>PWKM01000217.1 GCA_003559755.1 Planctomycetota bacterium | reverse complement strand
CGGTCAACTGTCGATCAGGAGGGTCACCCCGACCATGAGCAGTGTGACCACGAAGATGATGAGCGGGATGAGGGAGGCGATGGACAGCTTGAGAATCTCGCCGCTGTAGCCCCGCTTGAACAGCAGGCTCGTCCCCTCGGAGGTGTTATTGACCTCGACCAGCGAGTTGTGCCGGGTCACCAGCATGCTGACTCCGGCCGAGCACATCGCCACCGAGCCCAGCCAGGCGACGGCGCAGAAGAGGAACAGGATGAACCGGATGATCCGGGCGTGCGACTCGCCGATGCCGCCCGCGTTCCACGGGATCGCCAGGGTGAACAGCAGGAACAGCAGGCCGGCGAGGGTGATGACGCTGAGGGTCAGCCCGAAGTGGATGGTCCGGTCGGGCAGGTCGCCCCGTTCGCGCTGGGCCCGGATGACCGCCTCGAGTGCGAACAGGACGGCGGCGATGAGGCAGATGAAGCTGGTGGTCAGGGCCGAGAACTCGACGATCCGGAGCACCGTCGGCGGGAAATTGAACCAATGGCGGGCCACCGTCAGCATCAGCCCGGTCAGGCCGGAAAGCACAAGCAGCACGATGGCGGCGATGGTGCAGTATCGGCGGCCGCCCCACTGCACCCGGTACGAGCGCTCGACGGCCTCCTGAAGGTCGGCTGGTCTCTGTTCGTCACTCATAGAATCCTCCGGTGCCCGCAGGGACGGGCGGTTCGCTCTGTTCTTCAATGGGGGCGATTATACCACCCGCAGGGC
Organism: Planctomycetota bacterium; assembly: GCA_003559755.1. GTDB lineage: Bacteria > Planctomycetota > PUPC01 > PUPC01 > PUPC01 > PUPC01. Next base: position 3,166 of record PWKM01000217.1, on the reverse strand, counting down.
CGAGGTTGTCAAGTGGAACCCTCCGCCTCGGCAAATGCACACCCGGCGGCGCCCACCATCCCCGCCTCGCCGCGCAGGGCCGATCGCAGGACCTGCAGCCCGCGCCGGGACGACTCGAAGCATCGGCCGGCCATCTCGTCGACCAGCGGCCCGAGCAGCATGTCGCCCGCGTCGACCATCCCGCCGTGCAGCACCACGCAGTTCGGGTTGAAAATATTCACGTAGCTGGCGATGGCGATCCCGAGGAACCGCCCGGTCTGCTCCATCTCCCGCCGGGCCGGGCCGTCGCCCGCGACGGCCGCCTCGTAAATCCGTTTCGCGTCGACCTCCTCGCCCGCCCGGAACGCCCCGGCGAGCGACGAGTCGGCACCGTCTTCGATGGCCCGCCGCATCCGCCGGACGAGCGCGGGCGCCGCGGCGAACGCCTCGATGCAGCCCCGGCTCCCGCACCCGCAGACCGGGCCGTCGTAGTCGATGGTCATGTGCCCCAGTTCCGCACCGGTCCCGTTGACCCCGCGCCACAGCCGGCCGCCGATCACGATCCCGCCGCCGATCCCGGTGCCGAGCGTGAGCAGGATCACGCACTCGCGGCCCTTGCCCGCACCGACCCACGCCTCGCCGAACGCCGCCGCGTTCGCGTCGTTCTCCAGCCACACGGGGAAATCCAGCCGTGACGTCAGCTCGTCGGCGAGCGGGACATCCCGCCAGCCGAGGTTCGGCGCCTCGAAGATAATCCCCCTGTCGGCATCGAGCGGCCCCGGCGAGCCGACGCACACCCCGGCCACGTCGTCCGGCCCCGCCCCGCCCTCGTCGATCAGGTCGGCGACCAGGCTGGCGATCCGGTCGATCACGTGCCCCGCCCCGCCCGCGGCCTCGGTGGGGATGCTCTTCTTGACCGCGACGCGCCCGTCCCGGTCCACCAGCCCGCCCTTGATGTTGGTCCCGCCGAGGTCGATGCCCACGGCCCTGGATCGCGTGTCTCCGGTCATTTGTCCTCCGCTTCCTGCGGCCCGCTCTGTTCGCCGACGCCGAGCAGCCCCGGCAGCCGTCGCCCCATCTCCCGGAAAGCCCTCCCCCGGTGGCTCACCGCGTTCTTCTCCTCCGGGCTCAGCTCGGCGCAGGTGCGGCCGCGCTCGGGCAGATAGAACACCGGGTCGTACCCGAACCCGCCGGCCCCTCGCGGGGCCTCGGTGATGACGCCGTCCAGGCGGCCGGTCGCGGTGGCGAGCAGCCGACCGGGCACCGCCAGCGCGGCGACCGAGCGGAACCGGGCCGCCCGTCTGTTCTCGGGCACGCCCTCCAGCTCGTTCAGGAGCTTCTTGATGTTGCGGCGGTCGTTGCCGTGCTCGCCCGCGTACCGGGCGGAATGCACGCCGGGCTCGCCGTCCAGTTCGGGCACCTCCAGCCCCGAGTCGTCGGCGACCACCGCCCGGCCCAGGGCGTCGGCCAGCTCGGTGGCCTTCTTGATCGCGTTCTGCTCGAACGTCTCGCCGTCCTCGACCGGAACGGGCGCGTCGGGGAAATCGTCGAGCGTCTTCAGGTCCAGCCCGGGCGACGCCAGGATGGCCGCGATCTCCGCGCCCTTCTTCCGGTTGTGCGTGCCAATGACCAGTTCGACCGTCATCCTGTCCTCTCTGTCTCGCGGATCCGTTCTCGCCCGGGCGGTCGCCGGACCGGCTAGCCGAAGCGCAGTGTCCCAAAATGCCAGGGCATGTGGAAATCGACGCGCCCGGTCGGCGCCCACGCCTGGTACTCGTCCTTGTCCCGGCCCCGGTCGATCCGGTACAGGTTGAGCCGCCATTCGTCGCCCTGTTCGGGCGGCAGGCGGGGCGGCGCGAGTTCCCGAAGCGGGACGGCGGCCTCCACGTCCCAGTATTCGCTCACCGGCCTGCGGGTGTCGAGTTCGCCCTCGACGGTCACCGCTGTTTGCAGGCCGGGGCAGTCCCATTCCCGCAGCCCGGCGATATCCCGCGGCCCGTCCGGCGGCTCCATCCGGTTGAGGATGACCGCGTCGAAGACCACGTTGTGCGGGCTGATGTTGAACTCGAAGTACACCTTGCCCAGGCCGAACGGGTCGATGAACATCTCGACCACTTCCTGCTCGGACAGCATCTCGTCGCGTTCTCGGAACGTGCTCCAGATGTCGCGATCGACCGCGTGGAACGCGAAGTACAGGTGCTCGTCGTCGTAGAGCATCCGCACCGTCGTCGGCTGGTCCGGCGGCCGGCTGCTGTCCACCAGGACCAGCGAGACCGGCTCGGTCGTCCGCCAGGCGGCCTTCGACAGGTCCCCGTCGATTTCAATCGGCTCGGGAATACGCCGGCAGGTGTATTCAGGGACCGCCATCCGACCTTCTCCGATAGGATTGTCGTTCACAGGGTTCTCTCGACGGATGGCATTGTAGGCATCGCCCCCTCCGGACGCAACCTCGCCGGGGCCGGGCGGCCCGGCGAACCCGAGCCGTTGTCCGGTATGTCGTCACGACGTTCCGCCCGGTCTGCCCCGACAACGGGCGCATTCCGGCCCGCCAACTGTTGAACCTGGGCGCGTGTCTGGAGGGGGCGCGTGGGTGTGGGGCGATGCCGGCTCCCCGCATCGCGGGGGTGCTGGCGGAGAGGGCGGGATTCGAACCCGCGGAAGGGGCTTATACCCCTTCAACAGTTTAGCAAACTGCCGCTTTCGACCACTCAGCCACCTCTCCGGTCGATGGTGGGCCCGCAGGGATTCGAACCCCGGACAAACGGATTATGAGTCCGCTGCTCTTACCGCTGAGCTACGGGCCCCGCGCGCGACCATATGGATTATATGAAACCCGCCGCTGATTGCAACGGCATCCCCGCTCGAATTTCGAATACCGAAATACGAATATCGAAATGCGAAATACGAAGTACCTGATCGGCCCCAACCGGCAGGGAGGAGGTCTCTGCGTTTATCTGCGTTCATCTGCGGTTCCAGTCGCGATCGACCCTCTCCGCAAGGGAGAAGCACGATGCCCGAATCTCTGCGGCCGGTACACAGGTCCGGGATTGCAGGGCGCGGCCGGGCGATGCGAGAAGGAAACCGCCACGTTGAACGAGTTCAGCTTGCCACGAAGAGGACGCTCCCATGCTCCCATGCTCCCATGCTCCCATGCTCCCATGCTCCCATGCTCCCATGCTCCCATGCT
>PWKM01000275.1 GCA_003559755.1 Planctomycetota bacterium | reverse complement strand
GGTGCTCGGCGACGCGGGATACCAGACGCACTGCGTGGGCAAGACCCACTTCTATCCGCAGCGGAATCACTGCGGGTTCCACTCGATGGACTCGTACAATGGGCCTAACAACTTCGACGGGAGCTACTTCAACGATTATTCCGAGTGGCTTCGCGAACGGACGAACGGTCGGCTGTACGAGCGCGACCACGGCCTGTCCGGCAATTCCTGGGTGGCTCGGCCCAGCCACCTGCCCGAAGAGCTTCACAACAATACCTGGGTGGTGACGAAGGGGATCGAGTTCCTCTGCCGGCGCGACCGGACGCGGCCGTTCTTCCTCAACCTGTCGTTCCACCGCCCGCATCCGCCCATCGATCCGCCCCAGGCATTCTACGATATGTACAAGGACCGCGACCTGCCGCCTGTGCCCGTGGGCGACTGGACGGCGGAGCACGATGTACCGGTCGACGATATCAACGCATGGCACGGTCGGCTGCCCCGGGAGCGGCTGGACCGCAGCCGGCGGGCGTACTTCGCCCAGGTGGCCCACATCGACAACCAGATCGGGCGGTTCGTGCTCGCGATGAAGGCGATGTCGGCGGGGCCGACGGTGTTCGTGTTCACCGCCGACCACGGCGAGATGCTGGGCGACCACCACCTGTTCCGCAAGACGTACGCCTACGAGGGGTCGGCGGCGGTCCCGCTGGTCATCTCCGTTCCGGGCGGCACCCGGGGGCGCGTCTGCGAAACGCCGACCGTTCTGGAGGACCTGTATCCGACGATTCTCGACCTGGCCGGGGTGCCCGTCCCGGGCGAGGTCGATGGCTGTTCGCTGGCTCCGTTCGTGCTCGGCGACGAGCCGGGCGAGCGGCCGGAGTACATACACGGCGAGCACTCGGCCTGTTACAACGCGACGAACGCGATGCAGTTCCTGACCGACGGGAGGGAGAAGTATGTGTGGTTCCCGGTCACCGGCCGGGAGCAGCTTTTCGACCTGTCCGAGGACCCGAACGAGGAGCGCGACCTGGCGGGCGATCCGGCGGCACGTGCTCGGCTCGAGCGTTGGCGTCGGCGGCTGATCGACAAGCTCGCCGGGCGGCCGGAAGACGGGCTGTCGGACGGCGAGCGGCTCATCGCGGGCAAGAGCCCGCCGGCCGTTCGGGCCGACTTGCTGGAATCGCTCGAGTAACCGGCCTCGCCGTTACGGGCTGGGACGCCCGGGGTGTTTGTGGTACGATAGAGGCAAGGCGACAGGAACTGTTCTGGCCGCAACTGCGTAGGCGGGGCGTGAACTCTATGAGGCAGATGAAGCCCATGCTTGTCCGGACCGGCCTCGATCTCACTGCCTGCGCCGCGCCTGCCCTGATGCCCCCGCTGTCCCTGACGCCCGGCGCACAATACCAGAAAAAGGAGTAGCTTGTGAAACGGTTGCATGTAGTAAATGTATGCGGTCTCGTTGTGCTGTTCTGCCTGGGCCTGACCGGGACTGTACGAGCCGAAGATGATATCCCCTTCTTCACAGACGAGATGCGGGAGGCCGTCGCCGCGCGGCGCGGCGAGACCGAGCTGTCGAAGCTGGCCGAGTCGATGGAGCCGGGCACATGGGCGGAGTTGAAGACCGAGATGATCGACGGGTTGTGGCAAGCTCCCGACCCCGATGGCGGGCCCGGACGTGCCGGCTTGCACATCGGCACTTGGTCGGACGACGCGCACTGGTGCAGCCGCACGGGCCAGTTTTTGTTCTTCGGCGTGCGCCAGACCCGTAGTTTCGTCGCCTACTCCGAGGAAAAGAACGCCTGGCGCGCGATCGAGTTTTTCGGAAAGGAGCACGCGCCGACGTTGAAACAGCGTTTCGGCCACCAGTATTCCCGCAACGCGTTCGACCCGCAGCGCGGCCTTTATTTCACTCTCATGCGTCGCTACGACGTGGTCAACGACACCTGGGAGCCCCAGATCGCGGGAGAGGGAGAGGAAACGGGACCCATGACCATCGCATACTCTCCCCAGCTCAAGGGCATTCTCGCGCCGTCCCACGACCAACGAAATCCCGTCATGCGTTTCTTCTGCGATGAAAAACGCGAGTGGAGCGACTTGGGCCCGTCCCCTGTGCACGGGTGGCACGGCCTGGCGCGCGAGAACCCCTTCCGGCAGGAGGTCCTCTTTATCTCGGGCACACACTCCGAGGCGGTGGCCATCGTCGACAAGGACGGCAACATCCGCCAGATGAAGGACTATCCGCACTCCATCGGCATCCGGAACCATATCGTCACGGTGGACCCGCAGTCGGGCCGCTACCTGATCATGGACGTGCCGCGCCAGGAGCTCTACGAGTTCGACCCGGATGCGAACGAGTACCGGCTGCTCGACGATTTCAGCAAGACGCCGTATCCCGGACAGTTGCTCGCCGCCTACATCCCCGAATACGGGGTGAGCATGTGGACCGGCACGAGCAGGGTTTTTCTCTACAGGCACAACCCGGATGGCGTCGCGCCGAAGCTGGAACCGGAGCCGATCGCGAAAAAACTCTCATGGAACTCCGCCATCGCCGGTGGGACCGTGGCCGACGGCTCTCCCATCCCCGAAGCGTTCATCTGCATCAATCCCGACCGGGACGCCGGGACGGACTCGACCAATGACTGGGCGCGCGTCATTCCGATGGAACTGCAGGCGGGCGAGTTCTCGCTGGTCATCGATCGTCTGACGCCGCAACAGGACTATGTTATTCGGGCGTATGTCGTGAACCGGGTCGGCGAGCACTGGTCGGAGCCGAAGCGCATCGCCACCGATTCCGCACCGCCCAAGGTCGCCCAACTGACCATCGACGGAGACCAGCAGCTCGACGGCGAAGCTCCGTCCATCGCCTTTGTCGAAACGCCGGATCATCCGCTGTATGCCCTGGGCAAGAGCCCGAACTGGCTCTACAAGTTTGCCGATTACGGTGCCGAACCGACTCCGCTGCATCTGGGCGAGCATATGTTGTTCAGCGACCACGAGCAGGGCGACCTGGTCCTGGACCTGAACAAAGGCGCGATCACAGGGCAAGGCGATCTGGCAATCCGGACCTTTCGCGGCAACGAGACCCACTCCGCGTCTATCGTCATAAGAAACGTCGGCGACATCGTGATGGGCGGCATTGATACGCACGTGGAATGGACGCGGGTCAGCCGCGATTATCGTGCCGGAAGCATACGCATCGGCGCACCGGACGATCGAGCAGGAACCGTGCGAGTCGGCTACCTGTACGCGTACGCGACCGGCGCCCGGGCCGGATCGGCCGATATCGCCCTGTACGGGGCCGGCGATGTCACGATCGGAACAACGGATGATCCGGGCGATATCCGTACCGATGCCGCCGCCTGGAACGGGGGCGACATTCTGATCGATCACAAGGGCGGCCTTTCCGTTGGAGCCGTGCTTGCCCATACGGAAGGAAGGCGCGACCCCAGACCGCGCGCCGGCAGCATAGCGCTCAACGGCAACAACAGTTCCGGCGATGCCCGGATAAAACGTCTCGCAGCCGGTAACAGCCGCGGCGGTGCGGCCCGCGATCGCCCGGCACCCATCTCCATCGCCAACTACCGGCATGTCGCCATCGAGGATATAGACGCCAGTTATACCGGCGATGGCCGTCGGCCGGTGCCCGACCTGGAAATCAACACCGGCATCACCGGCAACATCACGCTGACCGGCACACTGGACCTGGGCTCGACCCACGAGGAAGACCGGCAGGACGCTCAGCAGCGCGGCGGGGCGCGGCTCGCCTGCGGCGGGACCGTATCACTCGCCGGCCTGGACCTGGACCGGCTGCGGTTTGTGTTTCTCGACAGCGGGGCGGGTACATCCTTGATGAACGGCGCAATCGCCAACTTCGAGACGGCCGAGGCCGCCGGCGCCGGAACGCAAGACGACCCGAAAGTCTCCGCTGAAACCCGCCTGCGGGCGCCG
>PWKM01000248.1 GCA_003559755.1 Planctomycetota bacterium | reverse complement strand
TGGGGCGTCCATACGACCGACGACTTCGGCGAGATCGTGTTCAACCTCGTCGAGGCCGGCCTCATGTCGAAGACCGAAGACGATACACTCGACGAGTTCCGGGGCGTCTATGACTTCGACAAGGTGTTCGACAAGAGCGCGCTGCCCGAACTCGACGAGCACGGGCACATCCGCCGCAAACTGCCCGATTTCTACCCGCAATCCGGGCCGTTCTTCCCGGAAAAAGACGGGCAGGCCTGAGCCGGAGCCCCGGCCGGGCACAGGAACTCGACATTCGATATGAATACGGAGGAAAACATGGACCGATTCGATATTTACCAGAGCATCAAACGCGGTGAAGGCGGAAAGATGCTCCTGTTCGTCCTCGACGGCATCGGGGGGCTGCCCAGGGAGCCGGGCGGGAAGACCGAACTGGAGTCAGCCAATACGCCGAATCTCGACGCCCTGGCCGCCGAGGCGGTCTGCGGACTGCATCACCCCTGCGCACCGGGCATCACCCCCGGCAGCGGGCCCGGCCACCTTGGAATCTTCGGATACGAGCCATTCAAATACAACATCGGCCGGGGCGTGCTCGAGGCGCTGGGAATCGACTTCCCGCTCGAGGACGGCGACCTCGCCATCCGGGTGAACTTCTGTACGCTGGACGCGAACGGTCTGGTCGCCGACCGACGCGCCGGGCGGATCTCCACCGAGGTCAACCAAGGGCTGTGCGAGAAGCTCCGCCAGATCGACTTGGACGGCGTCGAGGTCTTCGTCGAGCCGGTCAAGGAGCATCGTGCGGCGATCGTAATGCGGGGCGAAGGCCTGCACGGCGGGCAGAACGATTCGGACCCCCAGGAGACCGGCAAGCCGCCGCTCGAAATCCGGGCGGCCGGGCCGGAGGGCGAAAAGGCAGCCGCCCTCTGTAACGAGTTCGCCGCCCAGGCGCGAGAGATTCTGGCTGATGAACAACCGGCGAACATGGTCCTGCTGCGCGGGATCGACCGATTCGAGCCGCTCCCCGAATTCACCGGAATCTTCGGCCCGAAGGCCGCCGCGGTGGCGGCATACCCGATGTATCGGGGCCTGTCGCGGCTGGTCGGAATGGACATCCTCGCCACGGGCGAGACCGAGGCCGAGGAGGTGGACACCGTGGCCGAGCACATGGACGCCTTCGATTTCTTCTTCCTGCACATGAAAAAGCCGGACAGCTTGGGCGAGGACGGCGACTTCGACGCCAAGGTCCAGAAGATCGAGATGATCGACGGCCTGCTGCCGCGCCTCCGCGAACTCGGTTTCCAGGTGATCGCGGTGACCGGCGACCACTCAACCCCATCCGCCATGAAAAGCCATAGCTGGCACCCGGTCCCCACCCTGCTGTGGAGCGAGGTCTGCCGACCCGACGACGTGACCAGCTTCGGTGAGCGGGCCTGCAACCACGGTGGACTGGGGATTTTCCCTGCCATCGACCTCGTGCCACAGATGCTCGCCAACGGCGGATGGCTCCAAAAGTACGGCGCCTGAAAGAAGGGCTCCGAAAGAAGCCCGCGACGAAAGATAAATATACGCTGGCTGCCCGTCTGGCCTCAGGCAGGCCAGCTCATGCCGGCAATCATTGAAAGAAGTCCTGCTTGAAGAAAGGAGAGGCAACTTGAACTCGGACCAGGCACAGAAGTTTGTACCGGTCGAAAAATCGCCTCTGCACGTGACCGAAGAGCAGCGCCTGATCGGAATCGAACGCTGTGAATCCTACGCCGCGTCGATACAAGACTATCTCGAGGCCCGAAAGAACATTCCGGCCGGGCTCGACCTGGCGGACGATTACGCGGATGGCCGAAAGCGGGTGCTCGCCGCGCTCGGGGGGACCGGGGAAGACTGGCAGGACTGGAAGTGGCACGTCGGAAACACAATCACCGACCTCAACACTCTGGGGAAGATCATCGACCTCAACGACGACGAGCGGGAGCAGATTCGCTCGATCGAGTCGGTATGCCGATGGGGCATCTCGCCATTCTACGCCAGCTTGATGGACCGGACCGACCGCGACTGCCCGATCCGAAAGCAGGCGGTACCGTCGGGCCTGGAAGTCGAGAACCGGACGGACGAGCCCGACAAGATGGTGGTCACCTATAATTCGCCGGCACCGCTGGTCACACGGGTGTATCCCGACAGGATGATTATCAATGTCACCAACGCCTGCACGATGTTCTGCCGGCACTGTCTCCGCCGCCGCGACATCGGCCACGAGAACATCGTTTACGCCCAGAAGGACCTCGAACTCGCCCTGGATTACGTTCGCGAGCATCCCGAGATCCGCGACGTCCTGATCACCGGCGGCGATGCGTTCTGCGTCTCGGATGAACGGCTCGACTGGCTGCTCACCGAGCTCGGCAAGATTCCGCACGTCGAGATGAAGCGGCTGGGCAGCCGAACGCCCGTCGTACTCCCCATGAGGGTGACCGACGAACTCTGCGACATGCTCGCCCGACATGCCCCGGTCTACCTGAACACGCAGGTCAACCATCCAAAGGAGATCACTGAGGAGCTTCGCACGGCGACCGACAAGCTCATCCGGGCCGGGGTGATACTCGGCAACCAGGCCGTGCTGCTCCGGGGCATCAACGCCGACCGCCACGTGATGAAGAAGCTGATGCAGGACTGCCTGCGCGTCGCCATCCGGCCGTACTACATCTTCAACTGCAAGAAGCTCAACGGCATCGACCATTTCCGGGCGTCGATCGAGGACGGCCTGAACATCATGGAATATCTCCGCGGATACACCTCCGGGATGGCCGTTCCCACCTACATCTGTACGCTGCCCAAAAGCCGGGGCAAGACCCCGGTCATGCCCCAGTACCTGCTGAACATCAACGCCGACGGCAAGGCCCGCTTCCGCTCCTGGCAGGGCTTCGTCGTCGATTACGACGACGCCAAACCGCAAGCCGAGTAGACCGCGTGAATACGGAAGCGATGAGCACCCGCCTGACCGACAGGCGCGAGCACTGGGTCGAACTGCTCGAACGACTCACGAACATTGAGGGCGGAACCGAGATGGTGGACGGCGTCGCAGAGGTCGGGCGTATCGTCGCCTCGGAGTTGGCCGAGCTCGGGTTCGCGGTCGAACTCGTCGATGGCGGCGCCTTTGCTCCGCATATCGTGGCCCAACTCGACGGACCCGGCCGTCCGATCGTTCTCGGCGGCCATCTCGATACCACCTACACCGACTATGCCCCGCTGCCCGCGTTCGGCCTCGACCCGCCACGGGCCGTCGGCCCGGGCACGGCGGACATGAAGGGCGGCGTGGTGTGCTTCCTGGTGGCGCTCGACGCAATGGCCCACGCCGGCCTGCTCGGCCGCTGCCCGATCGCGGTCCTGTTCAACAGCGACGAGGAACGGGGAGCCCCGACCTCGCGGGACCTGTTCCGGCAGTGGACCGGTCGGGCACGAGCAGCGCTCTTCGGCGAGGCCGGTGCTCACGATGGGCAGGTCGTGACCGGCCGACGGGCGAAGCTCAGCTACCGGCTCGACGTGGCCGGAGTCGCCGGGCACGCCGGGGGGCGGACCGGCACCAGGGCCTCGGCGCTCCTCGATCTGTCCCATCGGGTGATTGCGATCGAAGGGCTGAACGAGCGCTTCGAAGACACCGCGGTGAACGTTGGCCGGGCCTGGGGCGGCGTGGCCAGCAACACCATCCCCGCCGACGCCACCGCGTTGATCGACATACGTTATCCACGGGCGGATCAGAAGGAACCCATTGAGGAGGCGATGTCGGCGATCACCGAGGAGCAGCACGTGCCTCAATGCTCGGCGACGTTGACCCTCACCAGCTTCCGACCCGCTTGGCCGGAAAACGAGGGCAGCCGCGCCCTCGCTGAAATGGTCCGCCAGATCGGGGCCCGCAGCGGGCAGGAGATCGCCACCATACACGGCGGCGGGACGTCCGATGCAAACTGGTTCGGAGCGGAG
>PWKM01000194.1 GCA_003559755.1 Planctomycetota bacterium | reverse complement strand
GTCCTCTCCGGCGTCGTCCCCCGCTATGACGGGCCCGGCGCCCCGTTCCCCATGCACGACACGAACCGCTGGCTGATGGACTGCTCGCACCTGGACTCGCAGTACATCATCGACTTCGCGGCGTCCGACGATATCGAGACCCTCGATGCGAAGGCCGAGGCGGCCCGCGAATACTGGATCATTGCCTTCGCACCGCCCGCCTGGTACTTCGAGACCGAGGGCCTGTCGGTGGGCAGGTTCGGCACCCAGGCGGACGAAATCCGGGCGAACGAGGTCTGGGAGTTGGAGTTTGACCCGAACCGAGCGCCGACCGCTTCGTTTGACCGGAGGCGTTACGTGTGGGGCGAGGACAACCACTACGAGACCGAATGCGATATCGTCGAATCGATGCTGCTGATGTACCTCCGCACCGGCGGGCGCGCGTTCTTCCGAAGCACCGAGGCCTGGGCGAACAACAGCATGGCCCTGCAGCAATGGCGCACCGACGGCTGGCAATGGCGGGACGGCGGCGTGTGGTGGACCCGGGGCGGGCCGTGCGGCAATCGACCCACCCGGGCCGCCGACCCGGTGACCGGCCGCCACAACCGCCTGCCCAATCCCTGGGCGGACGACCCTGGGCACAAGGACCTGTCGTACTTGGCCAACGCCAAACAGTGCTACTGCCATAACTACGGGGCGGGGCTTGCCGGATGGTTCTCGTTGACGGGCGACCGGGACGCCAAGGAGGCCGCGATCGACAGCGTCGAGCAGAACTACGACACCCAAATCCGTGTTCGCGGGAAGCGACCGGGCAACCAGACGGCATTTGCCCGCGATTTTACCCGCAGCTTCCGGCTGACGAACGCCGCCCGCCTGATCGCTCCCCAGAACGAGTTCGTCCGAGAAGCCAGCGATATGCTGGCACAGATTTTCCTGCAGAGAGAAGTCAAGGAGCCCCGCGGCCTGCCCAAAATCGCCACGGGACCGCTCAACATCCTCGAATTCAAATACGAAGACTATGTCGGGGAGCAGGGGATGCAGGCCCTGAAAGAGGAGGGCGTGCTCATCGACCAGCAGAACGGCATGCTGACTGATTTCCGGACCGGGGCGCGGTGGGCGGTGGTCATCAGCCCCAACTCCTGGCAGTACCCTCCGCTCTCCCGGGCGATGGAAGCATATTACCGCCTCACCGGCGATGAAGATGCGCTGGACTACCTCATCGCTTACGGCCAGGCGACCGCCTATCTCCTCTATCAGCCCGCACACCATTGCATGCATCCCCGATTTGTGCTCGACTTCCCGGTCAAGGGCGTGACCAAAGACTACGCAAGCTGGACGGCAGACAAGCCGCTCGCCGAGGGCATCCAGATGTCCGGTTACCTCGCCCGATTCCACCCCGACCTGTCGGCGCGGGCCTATCAGTACACCGGTGAGGACCATCTGAGGGACAAGGCGAAATGGATATGGATGGGCGGGAGCCATCGAAGATATCAAGCCACCGAGCACACCGATATGAGCCGCATCGGTCGATGGTCCAACATCTATGGCCCGCACGCTGACGAAGTCGGCTTCATCGGAAAAACCTTCTATCTCTGGTCCCACGAGCGCGAAGACAAAGAACCCCCGGAACCGATCACCGACCTGACGGTCAAGCTGGACGGCCAGACGGCGGTCATCCGCTTCACCGAGCCCCACGACCGCGGCGGCGGGGAAGTGGCCCGATACCAGGTCAAGTATTCCGACAAGCCGCTCGTGAGCTACCAGGATTTCCTCGAGGCCTGGGCTAACAATACCGACAGCGAGGTGACCAACTGGTGGATGGGCGTGAACCTCGACGGCGAGCCGAAGCCCGGCAACACCGGCGAGCCCATCACCTTCACCGTGACCGGCATCCAGGAATTCGGCCCCGAACCGAGGTATTTTGCCGTCCGAAGCTTCGATAACTTCAACAACCGGAGCATGCTCAGCAATGTGGCTCAGCCGGAATAACGCGGCGAGGCACGCCGCCCCGAGCTCCGGCCGGACCGGCGGCAGTGCCGACGTGGGCCGAACGAACGCGCAAGACACCGGGGGCAATCTATGAACGAGTCCGAGCGGACCTCCCTTCTGGGGCAGATTCGGCGCTATCTCATCGCGGGGATTCTGACCGCCATCCCCATCATCGTCACCTGGTGGGTGATCCGGTTCGTGTTCAAACTGCTCGCCGATGTCGGCGGGCCGGTCGTCGGCTGGGTCGCCGAGCGGATCGAGCCCACCCTGCCCGCCGTCGCCGCGCTGCTCGAGGGGGCCGTCTTCCAGGCCGTCCTGGGGGTGATCCTGGTGTTCGTCCTGCTCTGCCTGCTGGGGTGGGCCGGGACCCGGCTGATCGGTCGCAAGCTGATCGCCGCGTTCGACTCGATCATGAACCGCATCCCGCTGGTCAAGAAAATCTACAGCACGGTCAAGATGCTGGTCACGGCCATGCAGGGCCAGCCCGACGAGGTCCAGCGCGTCGTCCTCATCGATTTCCCGTCCGAGCAGATGAAGACGGTGGGGTTCGTGACCCGAACGCTCACCGACGTGGACACCGGCCGCAAGCTGGCCGCAGTCTACGTCCCGACCACCCCGAACCCCACGTCGGGATACCTCGAAATCGTCCCCGTCGAGCGGATCACCTCGACGACGTGGACGTTCGACGAGGCGATGTCGTTCATCGTATCCGGCGGGGCCGTCGCTCCCCCCCAGATGAACTACGACAAGAGCGCCGCGCCCGCGCCCATCGAATCCAGGGAGCCGGAACCCGACGACGAGTGACCCCCGGCACGCGCCCGATCCCGCCGCTAGAACGCACGCCCATCCCGCAACCCCCTACCGATCGACGCGGACCAGCCCCCGCTCGGTCGCGTACGCCCGCAGCGCCTCGACCTCGTGGTGTTCGGGCCGCCCGACCAGCTCGTGGAACTCGCGGGCGCGGTACGCCGGCCGGTACTGCCCCATGACGTTGACGGCGCAGCCGGGCGCGGCCTCGGCCACCCGGTCGATAACCCGCCGGCTCTCTGCCAGGTCACCGGGCATCACCAGGTGGCGGACGAGCACGCCGCGCGTCGCCACCCGCCGGTCGTCGAGCTCCAGCGGCCCCACCTGCCCGTACATCTCGGCCAGTGCGGCCGCGGCGATCTCGGGATATCCCGGCGCGCCCGAGTACGTCGCCGCCGCCTCACCGTCGGCCCACTTGAAATCGGGCATGTAGATGTCGATCAGGCCGTCCAGCCGGGCGACGGTCTCTACGGCGTCGTATCCGCCGCTGTTATAGACGGTGGGGACGGCGAGGCCGCGCCGGCGTGCGATGTCCACCGCCCGGGCGACGGCGTGGGCCACGTGGCTGGGCGTGACGAAGTTGATGTTCTCGCAGCCGTGGCCCTCGAGCTCGAGCATCAGGTCGGCGAGCCGGTCAGGCGGGACGGCGGGGCCGGGCGTCCCGTGGCTGATGTCGTCGTTCTGGCAGAAGACGCAGTCGAGGTTGCAGCCCGAGAAGAAGATGGTCCCGCTGCCGCCGCGCCCGACGAGCACCGGCTCCTCGCCGAAGTGCGGGGCGGCCGAGGCGACGTGCGGGTGCTCTCCGGTCCGGCAGGCCCCGACCTCGCCGGCGGTCCGGTCCACCCGGCACCGGCGCGGGCACAGCTCGCAATCTCGGATCGCCGCCTCCAGAGCGTCTATCGCTTCGCCAGTCATATCGACCGATTATACCACCGGCGTTTCCGACGACCAATCGATGCCGCCGGGGACGACTTCCGACCGCGGGAAGGGCGGGGCATGGGAGCTCGGGCGCACGGGGGGCATGGGAGCATGGGGCATGGCAGCATGGGGCATGGCAGCATGGGGCATGGCAGCATGGGAGCATGGGGGCATGGGAGCATGTGAGCATTCTCTTCTGCGGCAAGCTGAACTCGTTCAAAGCGGCGGTCTTCTTCCCGGGCAGTCCGCCTGCGCCC
>PWKM01000179.1 GCA_003559755.1 Planctomycetota bacterium | reverse complement strand
CTGTTCTACAAGGTCCGGTGGCCGCACGACATCCGATACACCGAGGCGCACGGCGCCGAGACGGGCAGCCCGCAGATCACCGTCACCGGCCCGATCGATGCGACCGGAAATATCACCGCCAACCAGAACCCGATCGACGCCGGGTTCAACCCCCACGGCGGATACCTCGTCGTCAGGTCGTACACGACCACCGAACACGCCGGGGGCACACGCGAACTGACCACCGACGAAGCGACGCTCCAATGGCTGATCGAGCAGGAGCACCTCACCGAGGAACAGATCGAAGACGGAACCTACGACGAGGAGACGGGGACCTGGACTTTTGCCCGGGAGATCGACCCGTGGACCTCGACCAGCTATAACCGCGAGTACGTGTTCTACTCGGAAATCCGCGCCGACTACCCGACCCAGGGCGAATACACATTCGTCTGCAGCGACGGGCGGCACCTGTACGATTCGCACACCGACAATGAGGGGAACCCCCTGGGTCACGATGATCCGGCCGACAGCCCCTCGCCCACCCTGACCGGCCGCACGGTCGCCCTGTCGATCCTCGGCCGGGCGCGTCTGGGCACGACGGCAAGCCCGCATCCGACCGGGTCGCGAGTCCTGCCGATGGCCAACCTGCCGGCGACGGTGATGCCCGCATCGCCCTACGACGAGGACGGCCAGCCGATCCCGGCGTTCCAGACCGACCGCATCCCGGTCGAGGACCACGCGGCCTTCCCGGACAGCGGCTATCTCGAGGTCCGGGACGGCGGCGGCAACCGCGAGATCATCTACTACACGCACAAGACACAGGAGCCCGTGCCCGGCTCGGACCCGCCCCGCGAGCGGTTCTTCTTCAACGGGGTGAGACGGTTCCGCGGCCGGTTAGGCACCACGCCCATCGACCTCACCGGGCTGGAGCGGTTCGATGACGTCCGCGATACGTCCGACGGGCAGGCAGCCAAGTACGCGGCAGAACAGCGGCGGCACATCCGACTCTTCCGGCCGCGGTTCGAGGACCGGATGCCGCTCGCCATCCCGGCCGACGAATCGCCCGGCACTCCCCGGACCTACGCCCCGCACTCCGACGAGGACGACCTGGTCTTCTTCCAGGCGAAGAGAACGGTGCGCGGCGCTACGTGGAAGTCGATCTCGTGGACGGCCGAGACCCCGCCGAACACCCGGATCGTGGTGCTCGCCCGGCTGGGCGACTCGCCCGACTGGGAGCGGGTCACCCCGGTTCGATGGGATGCGGCCGGCGAGACCGAAGGCCGGTTGATCTTCAAGTTCGACGACCCGGACGAGGCGAACACCATCGACAGGACGGCCGACACCATCGAGGTGCGGGCGTTCTTCAAGTTCGAGATGGGCTATGATATCAGCACGTGGCAGGTCCCGACGCTCGAGGGCCTGACCGTCACCTATCGCTCTGCCGCCGATGTGCTTCAGAGCGAGGAACTGGCTTTTTGACGGGTTGCGGAAGGCAGCGATGGAACGAAGTGGACCGATGAACCGGAAGCGTTTCCTGCGGACGGCATCGCCGTCGAGGCCCGGCCTGCGCCGGCTCCGCCCCATGAAGCGATCTTCCGGCGTCCGGCCACGTCGCGGCCTGACGATGGTCGAGCTTCTGGTGGCGATCGGTGTCCTCTCGGTGCTGGGGCTCGCCCTGGCCCAGATGATGGCGACCGGGATGTCCACCTGGCGGTCCGGCGAGGTCCGCCGCGGCGCCTACGAGCGCGCCCAGTACGTTTTCGACCGGGTGCGGAGCGACCTCGCCACGCTCCAGCCGCGGGACCCCGAGATACCGGACTCGCGGGTCTTCGAGGACTATTGGCTGCCCGGCTCGCACGAGTTGTTCTCCGGGACGGTCGATGAGATCGGGAACTTCGGCGGCGTGTCCGACCCGACGGCCGAGATGACCGTTCGGCAGGACGCCGAGGCGGGGACCGTCTATCTCGCACCCACCGCCCTCGGTTCCGAAGCGGCCATCGAATACGAGATCCGGTTCCCGTTCGTCGCCCGGGCAGTGGTCATCGAGCCGCGGATCGCGCTCAGGCGGTCGTCGGAATATTCAGCCAACAGCACCGTGTTCGTCGAGACGGCCGAGCGGCCCGGCAGCAGCTACACCTGGAGCGAATACACTCTGCGAGCCGAGTTCGTCAGCGGCCTGCACGACCAGACGATAACGCCCCCGATCGCCCTCACCCAGGCCGACCTGAGGAACGATACGCGGGAAATCCGCGTCCGGCTGAGCATCGAGCCGTGGCCCGGTCAGACGTCGAACGCCCGCCTGTTCGAGACGGAGATCGGCCGCCTGTCCCAGCCCGTAATGAGGGTGCAGGCGTCTCCGCGTCCATACCGACCCGGCGTCCGGCTCGTCTCGGGATACCGGTCCGGCGACTCGACCCAGTTCCTCGTGTTCGTCCGCAACGCCGGGGGACGGCTGCAGGAGGTGGCCTACTTCCTCGAGGACGGGGCTCTGTTTCGGGCCGAGCGCGGGCTGGATTCCGGCGGCGACTCGCTCTTCCTCGGTCCGCCCCCGCTCGATGATACGCCGTCGGGCACCACCGTGGCCCGTGTCGCCGAGGGCCTCATCTACTTCGGCTGCTCCTTCCCGCGACGCGGCGATGGCGAGCAGCTCTACTGGAACGAAGCCGGCTCGGTGCCGTCCCACATCAGGGTTTCGATCACCACCATCCCCCTGTCCGGCCCAACCACCGAGACAAGCTTGCGGGAGGCGATCGACGCCGAGGCGACGACATTGCCCGTCCACGCGGCCCGCGGATTCATCCTCGGCGATCCCGAGCGCCAGGTGGTCAAGATCGGGGACGAATGGGTCCGATATGTGACGACCGACGGCAACCGGCTGATGGGCTGCAGCCGGGGGGTGCGCGGCACCGTTCCCGCCGCTCACGGCGAGGGCGAGGCCGTCGTCGCCGGCAACTCGTTCCGCGCAGAAATCTCGATCCCGGCAGGGGGGAGCGAAGACCGATGATGAGAACGACGAGGCGAGGCGGATTCAGCTTGATCGAGATTCTGGTCGCCCTGGCCATCCTGGTCATCGGGATGGCGGGCGTCATCGCCACGTTCTCGTCGGGGATCAGCTTGCACAAGCAGGGGATCGACCAGACCTCCGCCGCACTGGTCGCCGAAAGTGTGCTCGAGAGGATGCAGGCAGCGGCTCTCGCCGGGAAATCGGCCGAAGAACTGAGCACCGGCTCGGACGGGGCCAATCAGTTCGTCAGCTCGGAACGCTATCCTGCCTACCAGAAGCGCATCATATGCGAGGAACTGAACGACCGGGAATACCTGCTGACGGTCGATGTCCGGCTCCGCCCGCGGCACAGAGTACCGGACGAAGCCGAAACGCTGACCTTCCGGACCATACTACTCCGGCCTTGACCGCCGGGATAGAAGTCCGGAGGCGAAAGACATACAGAAAGCGGCGGGCCAACGTGCAATCGGGCGGCCGCTTTGATAAGATAGGCACACGCCGGCCCGCTCAGCGAAACAGCCCGGCGGGCGTGGCCGGTTCGAGGCAGATGTGATAAACTCAGCCGGTTCGATGTTGGAGAAAGGTTGACCCATTCAGGGAGGAGCAAGGTATGACGAACCGCGAAGGCCGCTTCAATTGTAACGCCGACCGTTTCAGGATGCCGATCGTACTGATGGCGGTTATGAGTGCAATCCTGTTGTGCGCCTGCGCCCAGGCGCCGGCACGGGATGTTCCGATACTGGACGTCCCGTTGACCGTGCGCGAGGCCGAGGGCGTGCGCCGGGCCGGGAACCCGATCAACTCCGGCGTGCCCCTGCCGCAGGGCGTCGTTCACCAGACAGACGAGCTTCGGGTGCTCGACGGGCGGGGCAATGTCGTCCTCGCCAGCATCGAGCCCCGTGCTCGCTGGATCGGGGACGAGAGCTTGAAGTGGGTGACCGTCCACTTTGTCGCCCCCGACCTTGATGCGGACGGCGAACAGCAATATCGTCTGGTCAAATCGACCGCCGACCTGCCGGCAAGCCCGCTGCGCGCCGAGTACGGCGCGGACGGCCGGACCGTCGTCGTCGAGACCGGCCCGGCTC
This sequence comes from Planctomycetota bacterium, assembly GCA_003559755.1. Classification (GTDB taxonomy): domain Bacteria; phylum Planctomycetota; class PUPC01; order PUPC01; family PUPC01; genus PUPC01. Next base: position 10,946 of record PWKM01000179.1, on the reverse strand, counting down.
GGTTCGTTATCCCGGCCGACCGGCTCGGTCCGTTCGAGCAGGTGTACGTCCGGGCGGACGCCGCGCGGGGCTTCGAGGACGACGACGCGATGTTGACCGAGCCCGCGACCGTCGAGCTGGTCGCCCGCAACGGCCAGTCGCGAATCGTGCCGCGCGAAGGCGGCGGCCCGAACCGGGCGGAGGTCGCCCGTGTCGATGACGAGCCGTTCACCCAACAGGCAACGCTGGAGTCGGCCGAGATCGAAGAGAGCGGGCCCGGCCGGGCGGTCGTCGCACTAAAGGGCACGTTCTCGACAGACGAGAACAAATCGCTCGACGTCACCGCACGCCTGTATTTCTACGCCGGGTCCTCGACGGCCCAGATGACCTTCTCGGTGCGCAACCGACAGATGGACGGCTTCGAACACTTCGTCGGCATCGAGCGGCTGGCGGTCAACACCCCGCTGAGGACCGACGGGGCGGTGAAGGCCCGGTTCTCGGCGGACGGCGAGGCCGCAGAACGGGACGGGCTGCCGGCACGCCTCGCCCAGACCGGCTGGAACAGCTTCACCCTGACGGCGGATGGCGCCGAGCCGCTCGAGGGCGAGCAGTCGAACGGCTGGGTCGAGCTGGCCTCCCCCGCCGGCCGACTTGTCGCGGGCAGCCGCTGGTTCTGGCAGAACTATCCCACGGGCCTCTCGGTCGAGCCGGGGGGAACGGTGGCCGTCGAGGTGAAAGGAGCCGCCGGCGACCGGGTGGACCTGTACACGGGCGGGGCCAAGACGCACTTCCTGTTCTTCCATTTCGATCGCGGCGAGACCGCCGAGCCGGAGGGCATCGCCGCCGGCACCACACACCCGCTGTTCGCGGCCTGCGAGCCGGCCTGGTACTGCCAGGAGACAAAAGTCTTCGGCAACCTGGTCAGCGCCGATCCGGAACTGTACCAGCCCGAACATCGCGACCTGGTCCGCCGCGTCCAGGAGCACATCGACGCCTGGATAGGGCAGATCATCGAGCAGCGGCCCCGGACCAACTGGGGCGTTAATGAATACGGCTGGCTCAATTTCGGCAGCGGGCTGAGCTCGAGGAGCCGCGTCTTCGAGACGGCCGAGGAGAGCTGGTGGGACAGCAATTACTACGACTTCCCACACGCGGCCCTCGTCAATTTCCTCCGGACCGGCGACCTGATCAACCTGACCACGGCCGAGGAGGCCGGGCTGCATCTCGCAGACATCGACATCTGCCACAGCTTCCCGGGCCGCCCCGCCTGGACCGGAGCACCGCGCAGCGGTCCGGTGATCGGGCACTTCCGAAATTATGGCCGCGGGCAGGTGTTCATGGGGCACGCCTCATTCACCTTCTACAAGAACGAAAGCTTGTACGAACTGTACTACCTGACCGGCGAACGCTGGTATCGCGACATCGGGCTGATGAGTTCGGACTTCGCCATGCGGCGGTGGGGTCAGGGCGCACTGAGAAACCTGGCACACGGCATCTGGGGCGTGCTCAGCGCATATCACCACACCCACGACGAGAAATACCTGGACCGGGCCCGGTTCTTCGTGGACGAATGGGGCAAGCCGTGGCAGGATCGCGGCGACGGGAGCTTCCAGGACCAAATGTGGATGTACGGCCTCGCACTTGAGGCGTACGACAAGTACTTCCGCATCACCGGGGACAAGGATACCGCTCGCTATCTGGTCAAGGCGGTGGATGTCCTGCTGGAGGAAGGCGGCGGCGGGATGATCAACCTGGTCGGGTTCGGGCTGGCCTACGAGTACACCGGCGACGAGAAGTACCTTGAAAGAGGGTTGAATCAGGCCACGAGGTTCGCCGCCGGAGAGCCCGGCCGCCGAAGTCGCACCAAGGACTTCGCCCAGCACTTCCGGGCTTCGCCCTACTTCTTCACCTACCTGACCCGGGGCTACGAACCGGACCCGGTCCTCCCGGCCGAAGAGGAATAGGAGCCCCCGCGTTCCCGACCGGGCGCACGCATACCCGGTGAGGAGGGCGCACTCGGCTCGGCAGGGCTATCCGGGGCATCCGGCCGCCAGGTTCGGCTCGTGCCAGCGAATCCGGGCCGCCCATATGGTGTTGTCGCTGCCGTATTTTTCGCATCCCGGCGGCTGCATCCATTCCGCGGCGGTGACCCAGGTCTCGGCGGGAGATACGTCGCACACCGCGAAATTGCCCAGTCTTGCCCCGCGATTCGGGACCAGCTCCCGTTCGGTGTCTCGGATGACGGCCGGTCCCTCCGGGTCCACCTGTGCAATCATCAGCGGTGCGCGGTGTCGAAAAACGTTGTCGTTGTTCAGGCCGCGGCGGGTATAGACGAGAAACAGCCCGCCGCTGTGCGTGACCCAGTGCTGTTGCGTGTTGTAGTTGCCCAGTTCCGAGCCGTCGTCGAACCGCCAGGGGACGGGAGATGCGAAATGCAGCCCGTCATCGCCTACGGCGACATAGCCGCGGACATCGTTGCGGAGCGTGAGATAATATCGACCGCCGTAGCAGGTCAGCGATGGCTCACAGAACCCGCGCGGCTCGTCCAGCGTCAGCTCGCTGCCGTGCTCCACGTACTCCAGCCGTGAGCCGTCGAACGAACATCGCACCACGGTCGCTGCGTGGCAGGCGTGCCAGTCGTCGGAACGTTCTCGGAAGTAGAGCGGCAGCAGGACCGTCCCGTCGGCCAGGTCCAAACGCTGTGCCGATCCGGCGCCCGCGTGCTCGAACTCGGGGCGTTCGGGGAGGATCATCGCCCGCCACGGCGTCCAGGTGCGTTCGCCCGGTCGACAGACCGCGTACGCGGGTTCGCGCCTTCCGGCGACAATCGGGTGCCGATCATCGGCGTAACGGACCGTCTGGCCCGTTGACAGCAGTGTTCGGCTGACCGCGTGCCAGCTCGGTGTCATGTCGCAGATTGCGACGGCGATCCCCGCGCCCTCCTCCCTGCGGCCGAGCGTGTCGGTATGTTCCACAGGGCCGTCCCACGTCTCGCCGAGGTCCGAGGACCGCCATTCGGACAGGGCGAAGAACACGTCTGAGCCCTCGCACAGTGCGGGCTGCGCGGTGAGCACGGCGACCGGATGCCCGTCCACCTCGCCGGGGATGATCCCGGCCCGGGCCTGCGCCCAGAACATCCGGCCGTCGAATCCGCTGGTCACCGGGGCAAGCGAGATGTCATAGTCCGGCATGATGATCCTTTGCTCAACCGGTCCCGTCAGGGCGGAGGGCGGTTGCGCCGCCGGATTATGGGAGCCCGTGGCTCCACGTGCCGGCGCTGGGGATGCCCACAGAACCCGCCGCGTCCACGCCATAGACGTAATACCGGCGCCGGTCCTCGCGCGGGAACTCGCGGTCGTCCCAGAAGCCATACCCGACGATCGGGGCGGGATGCCAGCGGAATGCATGCTGCAGGTTCCAGTCGTCCTGCCTCATCACAAAATAGCCGGTTGCCTCGACTCCTCGCGGCGGCGACCAGAGCACGAGGCGCCGACCGTCGTGCCAGGGGACGACCCGGACCCGGCCGGTCGCCCCGGGCAGGGCGAGCGTGACCGGGCCACGGCCGCCCTCGACGCCGAGTGCGTTGACCGGGCGGACCTCGTAGGCCCAGCCCGCCGGCCAATGATACTCGCTCGGCTCTCCGGTCGGCTCCGCATCCGCATCCACGTAGCGCGTGGCGGCAACCGGCTCGGTCGTGATCCGTTCGAACCGATCGCTCAGCGAGCCGTGGTCGAACTCGCCGTCCCAGTGCGCGGCCTCTTCGACGGGCGCCCGATAGACGTGATAGCCGACGACATCCGCTGCGGGGCTGGGCTGCCAGGCGATGTGAATGCCGTCGTCCTTGCGCACGGCGTCGGCCCACCGCACTGCGGGCGGATCGGTCCGGCCGGGGGCCGAGACCGCCTCCTGCCGGCCGTCCTCGCTCGTCGCGGTGACCCGGTAGAACACCTTTTCGCCCGCATCAAGGTCGTGGTCAACGAACGTCGTCTGGTCGGGGGGCAGGTCGGCGATCTTCTCCCATTCCGCCTTCCACACGACCTCGCCCCTGCCCCGGTCGATCCGGTAGGCGGCGATGTCTCCCGACATCGGGTGGCTCCACGACACCTCCGCTGTTCCGTCGGCCTTTGTGACCACGGTCATATCGTCCGGCGAGCCGAGTGCGTCACACTTCTCCGGCCGGGGCTGATACCGGTAGGTCCAGGTCTCCTGCACCGTCGGCTGGCCGGTCGTCCAGGTTTGCAGGCCCGCGCTGATGACCGTCACGTTGCGTGCCTCGTCGTAGGCGACATCAATCGAACCATGATGCGGTGCGGGAGTCACCTCGGGCAGATGTTCCCACCGGTTCTCACGAATGTGATAGACCGCCACCTGGATCGGCTTCACGCTGTGGGGGGCTTGTGGCCGGAACTGGAGCACGACGTCGTTCGCCGAATCATATGCAGTCAGGCCCTCGGGCAGCCCGGCCCCCTCCGGCTCGAGGTCCGTCCACTCGCCCTCTGTCGGGTCGAACGCCCAGACCGATTTCTTGCCGAAAAACAGATATCGGCCGGTCTTCGGATCGTATTCGACGCCGCCGCGGCCGGCCCGCTCCGCCGGGACCTGATCGCTCTGTGAAAGCGGAGTCCAGGCGTTCGAGTAGGCGTCGTAACAGTTGAGCATTCCGCCGGTGCGCCACCAGTAACAGATGGCGTGACGCTGGTCATAACCGCCGGGCAGACCGACGTGGTCTCCAAGGTGTTCGGGCGGTTTGGCCGGATACCACTCGTCGCGGCGGCAGTCGAGCAGCCAGGGCACCGAGTATTGCATCTGTACCCGCAGGGCGTTCAGCCAGCCGTGCCCGCCGGTGAGGCCGGAGCGCGGCGAGAGCAATACCTGGTTCGACCGGTCGTACAGGATGCCCCAGGTAATGCAGGTTTCGTTCGGCCGCTCGTGGGTGTCGAGCAGCCGCTTCCAGGTGTGGCCGCCCGCCTCGTAAAACCACGTCTGGCTGGTCTGCGGGCAGTCGACTCGCCGGCCGTGAGCGCCCCAGAGCACGATCCGCCGGCGATGGCTGTCGTAGGTGAGCGCCGACTCGTAGGTCACGTTCGAGATGCTGTCGTCCTCGAGCGAACCGCCCCACCGGCGCAGGACAAACGAGTTCGCCGGCTGGTCTTCGACCGACGGGCTCTCCAGGTCGATCACTCCGCAGTCGCGCGGCGTGCCAGCCAGCCGCCTGAACAACCTCTTGACGTCCGGCAGGTCCTTGAAATCGCGAAGCCGGAGCACCCGGATGGCGGCAGCGGCCACGAGCATACTGTCGTCGTCCTCGGCCAGGCGGATCAGGTGGGGCACCCCTTTCGGATCACCGCACAGGCCGAGCTGCTGGGCGGCGTTCGACCGAACGTCTTCGGACACGTCCCCGGTCAGTTCGATGAGGGCGTCGACAGCGGCCACGTCGCGCCGTCCGCCGAGCGCCATCGCCGCCGCTCGACGGATCACCTCCCGTCGGCTGCCGGCGGCCTCGACCAGCACATCGACAACCCCCGGCCCTTCGGCCGAGATGGAACCCCACCGGTGCATGTTCCGGGCGTGGTTGTCGAACACGTCGTCGCCCTCGAGCAGCTCGCGGACGCCCCACGGAGAGCCGAGGGTCATCAGCCGGGTGGCCGCCCCGGCGGATGTCGCCCGGTGGCCCCGGGCGAGGAACCGGGCGACGAACTTCGCCGTCTCGTCCGCCGTCTCCAGCTCGACGTGGGTCAGAGCGAACGGCATGTACTCGTCGGCCCCGTAGGTCGCCAGCTTCTGCAGCGTGTCCTGCCCGGCTCGGCCGGCGAGTTGGACGAGTGCGAGCACGGCATATCGGCGGAGCCGCCGATGTTTGCTCACATCGAGCGCGACCTCGCTCAGCGCGGGCGCGGCATCCGGTGAGCGCCCGGCCCCCAGCCCGATGATCGCGGCGATCTGTTCGTCCGGCCCGGCGTCGGCATCGAGGGCAGTTTTCGCGGCGGCGGACACGCTCCCGCTGTCACCCAGCTTTCCCAGTGCCGAGGCGGCCGCACCACGCACCCACCGCTCGGGATCGTCGAGGAGCTTGGGCAGCTCCTTCAGCGCGGTCAAACCGCCGAGCCGCCCGAGTACGTCGGCGGCACACGCCCGGACGCCGGCATCCGGCGAACTGCACGCCCCGACGACGGCGGTGACCGCGTCGGAGGTCCCGGCGAGGGCCAGTCCCTCGAGCGCGGCGACCCGCATCTCGGTCGCCAGACCCTCATCGTTCAGGATCGCCAGCAGCCGGCCGACCGACTCATCGCAGGCGAGTTGGCCCAACGACAGGCAGGCGACGAAACGAACGCCGGGGTCGGAGTCAACCGTCAGCGTCTCCAGCGTGCCGACAACAACGTCCGACGATTCGCACAGCCCCAGCCCCAGTGCCGCCGCCTGGCGGACCTCGGCGTTCTCGTGCTCGGCCTCTCCTGCCAAAAACTCGCCCATGTTCAGATTGCCCAGCCCGATGGCGGCAATGTAGCGCTCGGTGGGGTCGTTGGTGCCCGGCTCGACCAGCCGGTTGCGGAGGGTCCGGTCGCACGAGGCATCGCCCGACCGAGCCATCGCCACCAGGGAAGGCAGGATCGCCTCGGCCCGCCCGTACCAGCCGGGCACCCAGGTATGCCGGAAGAGATACGGATGGCGTGCCCGTGCCAGGATGTCCAGGATCATCTTCCAGCCGGTGGTGCCGTGGCCATACTCTTCGACGGCCCAGAACAGCGACTGCTCGTGTATCCGGCCGCTGAGCAGCTCGAAAATCGACACCCGGCCCGGCCACTGGTTCGCGAGAAAGTCGCCCTCGAGCCGGTGAAGCGCGGCCAGCGCCTGGTAGCCGACCGACCTGTTCTCGTGCCAGACCAGCTTCGTCAGGGCCGGAACGTGGACCGAACGCCCGTCGATCGACATCCTGCGAATGCAGCCCCGGAGCAGCTCGGCCGCCCGGTCATCAACGTCGGCGGCTTCGAGGTCGTCGGGCAGGTCGGCCCCGGGCGTGTCCGCCGGCTCGAAGACCGTGGCATCATCAACGACGTGTACGGCGGTCCCGGTCGCCTTCGCCACGGCCGCGACGATGTCGTCGAGCCGCTCCTCCTCGCCGATCCGGTAAGGGCCGACCGTTCCCTCGAACACGTCGGGGACGACGGCGTACTTCAGACCGGTCTGCTTATGAGCGACGGCCAGTGCCTCGGACGCGGGCAGCCAGGCGCGGGGCATGGTAACGCCGTTGCCGGACAAACCGCCGGGGATGATTTCGGTGTGAACGCCGCCGGACGTGTACAGGGGGGTGCTCAGGATGCGCCTGCGCATGGGCTGTCTCCATTGCAAGAGTATGTGCTCAACAGCACTGCATTATATCCCGACGCAGATGCTGTCAAGTGCCGGACGCACACACGTCTCGCTCCGAGTACCAGCGGACCGCCCTTCGCACCGCTCCGGCCGGGATGTCGAAGCCATCGAATCGCCGTTGCGGCAATCACGTCGATTGCCTATGATGACGGGCGTCAGGGCAACACGAAAAGAGGGCTCGACGAGGTCCGGCTGGGGTACAAGCGAGTCCTCGCCATCGTCCCGACAATGCCCTGCCCTGTTGTTTCGCCTGCTCACCGATCAGATAATGGGTATGGAGTGCCAAACCCGAATAACGCGAAAGAATCACGCGGCATGTGTTCACGGCTGAACGCCTTGCTGGACGGCTATGTCGAGCAGGATGGATTGAGCTATGCCCTGACGATCACTCGCGACGGGGCGACGCTCTTCGAACGCACGTGCGGTGTGGCCGATCCGGACACAGGGTCGCCTTTGACTTCCCGCTCGGCCTTCAACTTGGCCTCGGTCACAAAACCGTTCACCGCGCTTTGCGTGATGCAGCTTAAGCAACAGGGGCTGGTCGATTACGATACGGACATCCGGGTATGGCTGCCCGAAGTCCCCGGCGGGGCGTTGGCCGTCCGCCACCTGCTGACCCACACCTCCGGGTTGCCGGAATACTTTGAGCTCTACCGAAGGGCCCGCTCGGCAGATGAGACGCTCCGGAACCGGGGCGTTCTCGAATTGATCCGACTGGAACGACCGGAACGGAAGTTCGCCCCCGGCGATGCCTTCGAGTACTGCAACACCAACTATATCCTTCTGGCCCTGATCGTTGAAGCGGCCTCCGGGCAGCCGCTGGCCGATTATATCGTCCCCAATGTCATCGTTCCCTCGGGCATGGCCGATGCCTTTCCCTTTATGTATGGCCAGGCCGAACGTCCCGGCATGGTGCGGGGTTTCGACGTGCTGCCCGACGGCGGCCATCGTCGAAAAGAACTGGACGCGATGGACGGCGTCTTCGGCGACGGCAATCTCTATGGATCGATTGCCGATCTCCGCTCATGGGCCGAGGCCCTGGCGAGCGGCCGACTGCTTGACCCGGCCCTGCTTCGGGATGCCTTCGAGCCATTCCGACTCAACAGCGGGCAACTGAGCTATTACGGCCTGGGCTGGCGGATTGATCCGCAGGAGGGCTTTCCCTGGCACAGCGGGTCCTGGGCGGGTTCGAGGAACTACGTTCGCTATGGGCGCGGCAGCGATTTCAATGTCTTCCTGCTCTCCAACTCGAGCTTCGCACGACGAAGCGAGCTTGTCGGGGAACTGAACGAATACCTGGCATCCGCCTGATGGCGGACTTCGCCCGGCGAGGAGTTCCGGGAAGGCCGCTCACGGGGCATGATGAGGGTGTTGACGGAGCGGGACCGATGTTGCGCGTGGTTCTTCGGGGCATGCGTCGGGTGGGTGGTGCCCGCCCGCGTACCAAACAGGCGCCCGTGAATCCGGCCAACTCCACCAGCCAGGTCACTTACACCGGTTCGCCCATGCCCCCGTCGCGAATCGGCCCCGCCTGAGCTCCGCCCTTCGAATCGCCGTTGCGGCAATCAGGTCGATTGCATATGATGACAGGCGTCAGAACAACAGAAGAAAGGAAGCAGTATGACCATCGGGATCGGGCACGCAGATCAGTTCATCACAGAAGACGACATCCGCCGGACGGTGACAGAAGGGCTCGACGAGGCCCAATTGGAGGGCAAGCGGGTCCTCGCCATCATCCCCGACAGCACCCGCACGATGCCCATGCCCCTGATGTTTCGCCTGCTGACCGACCGGCTGATGGGCTCGGCGAAGGCGATCGACTTCCTAGTCGCGCTGGGCACTCACCCGGCGATGAGCGAAGAGGCGCTCAACCGGCTGGTCGGGCTGACCCCCGAGGAGCGGGCCGGCAAGTACGCGGACGTACGGGTGATGAACCACGCCTGGGACGACCCCGACCAGCTCGAGGTGGTCGCCCGGTTGCCGGCGGAGGAGATCGAGGACATCTCGGGCGGCCTGATGAGCGAGGAGGTGCCCGTCGCCATCAACCGGATGGTCTTCGAATACGACGTGCTGCTCATCGTCGGCCCCGTCTTCCCCCACGAGGTGGTCGGCTTCTCCGGCGGGAACAAGTACCTGTTCCCCGGCATCGCCGGCCCCGAGATCATCCACTTTTTCCATTGGCTGGGGGCGGTGGTCACCAACCCGTTGATCAACGGGACGAAGGACACGGTGACCCGCCGGGTGGTCGAGCGGGCCGCCGAGCTGGTCGGTATGCCCACCCTCTGCCTCGCCCTGGTGACCAAGCACGCCGGGAACCACGCCGTCTTCTTCGGACCGGCCCGGGAGGCGTGGTCGGCGGCCGCCGATATCGCCGCCCAGACCCACATCCGATACGCTGACCGCAGCTACGACCGGGTGCTCGGGCTCGCCCCCGAGATGTACGACGACATCTGGACGGCGGGCAAGGTGATGTACAAGCTCGAGCCGATCCTCGCCGACGGGGCCGACCTGGTCATCTACGCCCCGCACATCGACGAGGTGTCGTACACCCACGGCAAGATTCTCGACCGGATCGGCTACCACACCCGCGATTATTTCCTCAAGCAGATGGACAAGTTCGAGGGCGTCCCCCGCGGGATCATGGCCCACTCGACGCACGTCAAGGGGATCGGGACCTACCGGGACGGGATCGAGAAGCCGCGATGCAACGTCATCCTCGCCGCCGCCATCCCCGAGGAGCGATGCCAACGCATCAACCTGGGCTATCTCGACCCCGAGAGCATCGACCTCGACGAATGGGAGGGACGTGAGGACGAGGGCGTGCTCGTCGTGCCCGAGGCCGGCGAGACACTCTACCGGCTCGCCGACAGCTCCGTCCCCAAAATCGACGACCTGACATAACCCGTCGCGGGAGCAATATGGTTGCGGCAGCAAGCACGAGCCGGCGCCGTTTGCCCAGCGCGGAAGCGGGGTTTGAAATAGTTGACACGGTTAGGGGGGGCGGACTATACTTCGGTTGAATGGAATAAAGCCCTGCGGGGAACGCCCGGCAGACAACAGGCGGAATTCAGTTGGCGTCGGATTCTTTGGATGCTTTCGTGTACGGGAAAACAAGAGGTTGAGGATGGAGAACCGAAGGTCTTACAACGTTGGATTGTTCTTCGGCGTGATGGCTGCACTGGCCCTGGGCTTCGGTATGCCCCAGGCAACGGTGGCCGCACAGGCCGATGTGGAGACGGCCGTCGAGCAGTTGACTCCCGAGCAGCAGGCGGCACTGGTCGAGGCGGCGATGGAGGTCTCGCCCCACGTGCGGCTGGCCGTCGAGATGGCCAACCAGGGCTATGAAGAGGCCGAGATACTCGAGCGGCTGGCTATGCTCACGGACGAAGAGGTCGCCAAGCTGGCCGATGATCCGGTGGCGATGGAGGCCGGGGCGGTCTGGGGCGCGATCCTTGTCACTTCCCTCGTCGTGGCTGTTCTCGTTCTGGTTATTGCGATATCGGACCTGCCGGCGGGACACGGACCATTATAATATGATTCGCTTCGCCGGGCGGCGCTCTGCGGTGTCCTGCCCGTCGTCTCACTGACAACCGAATCCG
>PWKM01000338.1 GCA_003559755.1 Planctomycetota bacterium | reverse complement strand
GTTCTCCTCGAAATTCCAGTCCTCCTTTCACTAGCGCGGGAAAGACCTGATGGGAGATATAAGCATTACTTGCCAGAAAAACATGCCCTCCGGGCCGTAACACCCGATGTATCAGGCGAGCCCATTCTCCGAAGAAATATCGCAATCTCTCCAATTCCTTGGAGCTAAGAGCAGTAAACCGGGGCAACGGGGACCGTTCGTTGCCATCAAATGAAGGCGGTATTCGCCACACGCCGCCGTTGCCGTTCGCTCTCTTCTCGAGCTGTTCTGGATCGTATTCCTTGACACCATACGGAGGGTCGGTAACGACGGCGTGTATGATATTGCTGGGGATGCGGCTCAACCACTCAAAGCAATCCGCGTGTATAAGGCATGATTGCCCGATTGTTTCGTGATCGTAGTCAAGGACAATACCGGTATCGTTATTGACTTCCGTCATTTTACCCGATCTCCTCGAAACAGCCGGTATGTAGAAGCCGCCGCATCGGTGTCTGTACGGGAACCGCCGGCGTAACCAACTCACCGAAAACTGATCCCCTTGAGGCCACATAATACTAGTATCGACGGCCAAGGGCAAGCGATACGTTCGAGGGAGCATCGTGTTAGAAAACTACCGGTGAAAACATGGGATGTATTGCGGCGGTGCCCATGGTCTCTTTGCTATTGCCCGTCCGCATTCCTTGTCCCGCTTGACTTCCATTCTTCCGTTGGGCGGACGGCTTTTGCGCCGGGGGGCGTCCGCCGCTATAATGGATCATTCACTGGTGAACCGTCCGCAGGAATCGGCATGATCAGGCAGAAGCCACTGCGCCGTTGGATATACCGGAATGTGGTGCGCCTGAAGGGGACGCCGGATTCGATCGCGGGCGGGATGGCGCTCGGCGTCCTTCTCGGCTGTCTCGTCCCGCCGGGCTTCCAGATTCTGGTCGGCGTCCCGCTCGCCCTGCTGCTCGGGGCCAACGTGTTCACCATGTCTGCGGGCACTCTCATCTCGAACCCGTTCACCTATGTGTTTCTGTACTACTGGACCTGCCACTCGGGCGCGGTGCTGCTTCGTGCGGCCCGCGTCCCCATCTCGCTGGGTGCCGAGTTCCGGGAGCTGCTCGCCGCGATCGGCGGGTTCAACGTGCTGGGGGTGCTGCGGGCGATCCGGCCGATCCTTCACTGCTGGGTGCTCGGCGGGCTGGTGGTCGGCCTGGCCTGCTCCGTGCCCGCCTATTACGTCACCTACCTGACCGTCGTCGAGGTGCAAAAGCTACACAGCTTTGCCCAGAAGCGGCGTGAGAGGCGGCGCAAGAAACGCCTGGAATCGTCCGCCGATCAGCCGGGCGGCCCGCCCGACGGCTCGGCCTGACCGACCCGGCCACCTGCCAACATCGGGGTGGTTTACCCGTCCGGATCGGGAGGCGATGCCGGCCCGATGCCGAATACCGGGCGATTCGCGCACGGGCTCATCCCGCTCAAATCGCTTGAAGACAGGCAGGTTCCCCTCTATAATTAGCATCAGGAGGAACCAGGAGAAACGTGATGCCGAGTGGTCTGGACGCCAGAGTCCTCGTATTGAACCGGAATTACATGGCCATCCGGGTGGTCGGGGCCCGGCGTGCGTTCCGGCTGCTGTACAAGGACCGGGCCGAGGTCGTCTCGCAGCACGACGAATCCTGGGGCACGTATGACTTCAGCAGTTGGGTCGAGCTCAGCCAGGCGAGACACCGGTTCCGGGACGAGGCGGGCGACTGGATTCGGACCGTCAACCTGACCATCCGAGTGCCCAAGATCATCCGCCTGCTCCTGTTCGACCGGATGCCCCGGCGGACGGTCAAGTTCAACCGAAGAAACATCTTCGCCCGCGACGACAACCGGTGCCAGTACTGCGGGCGGCGGTTCCCCACCACCGAACTCACCCTCGACCACATCCTGCCCCGGTCGCGCGGCGGCCAGTCCACCTGGACCAACCTCGTCTGCGCCTGTACCCGATGCAACATCCGAAAGGGCGGACGGCGCCCCGAGGAGGCCGGGATGAAGCTCACCCGCAGGCCGTACCAGCCCAAGACCAGCCCGACGCTCCAGCTCCGCATCACATCGCCCAAGTACGAGTCGTGGAAGCACTTCGTTGACGAGGCCTACTGGTCCGTGCCCCTCCAGCCCTAGAAAGACAGCCCGCACAGGGCCGCCTGACCCGACCACCGCACCGACCGACACGGAGGCAGAAGATGATACTCGACGAGATTGTGGCCCATAAGCGCCGGGAGATCGAGGCGGACCGCCGCGACCGCCCGCTCGACAAGGTCCGCGAACAGGCCGACGAGGCCCCGCCCCCGCTCGACTTCCGCGCCGCACTCGCCGGGGGCGACACGGTGGCGATGATCGCCGAGATCAAGCGGGCCTCGCCCTCGGCCGGCCTGATCCGGGAGGACTTCGATCCCGCCCGGCTCGCCGCCGCGTATCGGGACGCGGGGGCCGCCGCCCTCTCGGTGCTCACCGACCGCCGGTATTTCCAGGGGCGCCTCGCCTATCTGGCCGAGGCCCGCCGGGCGGCCCGGCTCCCCACGCTGCGCAAGGACTTCGTCGTCGACCCGTACCAGCTCTACCAGGCCCGGGCAGCCGGGGCCGACGCGGTGCTGCTCATCGTCCGGGTCCTCTCGCCGCCGGAACTCGACGAGCTGCTGGAGCTCGCCGGCCGGCTGGGGATGGCGGCGCTGGTCGAGACGCACGAGCCGAGCGAGGTCGAGCGAGCCATCCACGCGGGAGCCGAGATCATCGGGATCAACAACCGCGACCTGGACACGCTGGAGATCGACCTGCACGCGACGGAAGCGATGTCCGTGATGGTCCCGACGGATCGGGTGCTCGTAAGCGAGAGCGGGATATCGGCCCGGGCGGACGTCGAGCGGCTGGCGGAATCCGGCATCGACGCCATCCTGGTCGGCCAGTCGCTGATGGCCAGCCCCGACGTCTGCGAGGCCGCGCGGCGGCTGGTGGGTGTTCCCCGCTGTCCGCGCTGATCACTCCCGCGGCTCGTCCGTGTCCGAGTCGGACGGCTCCTCTGAACGAGGCGAGCGCCCCATTGCCCCCTTGATGGCGGCGGCCTCGGCCGCGGCAGACGCGGCCAGCGCCGGGACCAGCACCACGAGGTAGGCGCGGGCACGCGGCACCGCCGCCTCGATGAACTGGGTCCAGGAAAAGTCGGCACGCATAATGTGGCCCAGCCGGATGCCCATCCCGATGGCCAGCCAGAACGCGCTGAGCTCGACCACGATCACGAACAGGCCGAGCAGCCCGACCCACGCCCGGGGCGGGGCCGCACCGCCGCCCGCCGCCGCCTTCTCCACCGACCTCTGGGTGTCTTTCACCGAGATCACCCCCAGGTTCAGACCGGTGAGAAAGCCGAACACCAGCGGCAGAAAGACCAGACCGCCCGACATCATGTAGCAGAACATCGCGACGCTGTTGAACACGAAGATGAACGCGAACAGGCCGACCGGATTGGTCTCGGGCTTGAGGTGCCGCCGGATGATCCGCATCACCCACATCGGAAACGCCAGCAGACTCGACACCTCGAACCGGACCACGGGAAACGCGAACACGAACCCGCACGCAAACACGGCCAGCGCCCAGCCGGCATCGCCGACGTGCTCGCCCAGTGTCCCGAGAGAAAGCCGGATCATCTCTAGCATAGGCGAATCATAACCGCCGGGTCGGCCCGATGTCAAATCGGCCGGCACCGGGGGCGATGGGCCGGCCCCGTCCCGCCCCATTCCACAAGAACGGTTGGTCTCCGTAACACGGCTCCTTATTAATGTTGATGGCACATTGGGACACGCCGGTCACAGCGGATGAAAGGAACGGTATGACACACCTGTGCAAAATGGGAAAGAGGCAATTCGTCGAAGCGGTGGCCAGAGAAACAGCACGGATGTCCTGGCCGGGCCAGATGGGTCGTATCCTGAAGGCC
>PWKM01000122.1 GCA_003559755.1 Planctomycetota bacterium | reverse complement strand
GTCACGTCGATGGTGTGGCGGCAAATGTTGAAGATTCTGCGCAGCTTCCGGTCCTTCGTTCTTGCCTTCCTTCTTACACGGATTGCGGCCTGACGCTCGATGCATCCGACTCGATGGATTCGGCATTGTTCGGCATCGCCCCGGATGACCACGTGCAAGTAGCGCAGTCCTGTCCAGGCAAATGTGGTGAAGGTGTGTCGTCCGCCCCGGCTCGCAAATCGTGCGGTGTTGATCGTGTCGTTTCGGGAAATCCACGGCCGGTCGCCCTGAAGAAGCTCGGCTCCCGACATTTCAATCACAGTCCCCAGAGGGGCGTCGATGTCGATGGTGTAAAACCCGACCCGCTCCCGTCCGAGGTCGAACGTCATGGCGTTCGCCTCGTGAAGCAGGGCGTTGCTGGCACCCAGGTCGAACGAGCTCCATTCGATTACCATCTCGAGGTCCTCGGAGTCGCATATCTCCGGCACGTTGCCGATGTGCCGGGCGCCCTCACGTGCGACCTTCCATCCACGGAACCGTTTCGGGCGCACGAAGCTCCGGGTCAGATAAGGGGTGATGCGCTCCTGGTAATCCTTCCAGATTTCGTCGGCCTTCTCGACGGGCACCGCGTCGTCCCACACCTCGGTCGCGTACTTGGGGAATATCTTCTGGTCCCATCCCTCCGGCTCGAACCGGGCGTCGTAGTCCTCGCAGTAGGGGAGCGTTTTCCCGCGCTCGGGCACCACCTGGCTCCACATGTCGAGGTCGATGCACTTCCACGATTCGTCGGTCGCAACGACCTTCTTGCCCTCCTTGAACCGGGCAATCAGGCCGCCGGGGGCGGGCCGTTGGTATTGCACGTCGGTGTCGGACCAATGATATACGACCACGGCTACATGGAGGGAGCGCTCGCCGTTGAGCTTGTGCTTCAAGTGGTCATACAGGCACCAGTCCGGGTCGCCATGCACCGGCCCCCGGTTGACGAACTCGCCGTTGACAAATAACTCGTAATGGTAGGATGCGGTGATCCACACCTCGAGTTCACGGCCCTTCCGTGACAGCTCGATGTCCTTCACGAACAGCGCATAGTGGTTTTTGAGGTGGTTCGGGCTCCAGATCCATTTTGCATTGACGAAGGGGGAGTCAGGCATATGGGATGTCCTCGTGGCCGGGAGGTCCACAGCAGCCGGTAGGCCGGTTGAATGGGCGGGCTGGGGGAGGGCGGTGCTGCGTTCCGGTCGGAGTCGCTAACCTTTTGTGGCGTAGGTACATAAACTCAACGCAATGTAGATGGGCAGGGTTTTTTCAGGCCGCCACTCGCCCACCGGATAGTAGCGTCTGGTCGGCAAGCAATTGCCGCAGATTGTATCCGATGGCCTCCGTTTCGTCAAGCCCGGCGGCCGGGGCTACTCCTCGGGGGCCTCGTCCGGGTATTCTTCGGGTGGTCGCTGATAGAACCGGAGGAACAGGTCGGCGTGCCTGTCAAATCGGGGCGGTTTGGCAAGTTTCTCGAACTGGCGCCGGGCTTCATCGCGGCGACCGGAGAAATGGAGGCAGTAGCCGAGAAGGAGTTGAACGTCCCGGTCGGCGGGATGCCGTTCGGCGTGTTCCCGCAGCTTGTCGAGGTGATGGGTGAATTCGTCATCCCGTCGATAAAACTTGGGGAGTTCGAGGTTGACCACGCCCCACTCGGGGTAGGCGTCGAGCCCGATCCGAATATTCCTGCCGGCCGTGCGATACACGCCCAGGGCAAACAGGCAGTGGGCGATGGCGAACCGGGCGATGGGGTCTTCTTCGTCGAGATCGAGCGCCTGGTTGTACAGCCGGACCGCCTGTTGATAGGCGGCCAGTGCGAACTTTCGATCTGCCTCGTCGAGCAGGGCGTCGCGTCGGAGCTTCTCGCGGGTTCGGAGCAGTCGTTCCTCGGGCGTTTCAGCCGCCTCATCCTCTTCTTCGGGGGGCGGCAGGTCTTTGGTCCGTCTTCTCAAGTATACCTGGACGCCGCGCTCGGGCTCCACGTCGGCCATGATGAGCGAGTTCCCCAGATCAAGCCCCGTCCAGCCGTGTCCGAAGAACCGGTCCGGTCGGTGACCGGGCGGGTGCGTGACAATCACCCGGCCGTCGTCAGTTATCCAGCCGAGGATGGAATCGCCGCTGGTTCCTATCGTCCGTCGTCGGCGGAAATCCCGGACGGCGTCGCCCCGCAGTCGGAGCGTGCCGCGCCTGCCGAACTGGACGAACATCTGCCAGTCGGCCTCGTCGATCCTATCGACCACGGGCACACTGATCGAGTACCAGTCGAGGTGGGTGTGGTCGTGCCAGCCGACGCGGCGGCGGCCCCGGGCATCGGTGTACGGCCCGTAGTGCAGGCCGCTGTGCCATCCGAAGCGACGGACCCGCCTGAACCGTGTATGCCTTGGAGGCCCTTCGGCCCTCAGGTCGACGTCGAGTTCGAACTGGAACCGGGCGTCGGATGCCGTCGAGGAGAGGAATGCCACGAATAACGGGATGAGGAGCCGCAGCCACTTCATAACGCCACCTCCTGCACAGGGGCGGTCGGCCATTGACGGCGTGTCCGGGCGGTCAGGGAAGGGTCCGGTCCCGGAGCCGCCGGACTTGCCGGTCGATCTCTTCAACCTGTTCCGCCTGACCGTCTGCTTCGGCCGCATCGCGATGTCCCGACAGGATCTCGAGATACCGCTCCATGCGGCGCTGCAAGTCTTCATTATACTTCGCGATTGCCACGGAAGCCACTCCGGCTTCCGCCAGCAGGAACGCTTTGCTCAGGGCGCGGTCGCCCGGGCTGAACGGGCAGACGCGGGGGCCGTCGCCCCGCTCATCGTTTTTCTTTTCCAAAGCCGCCGACCGGCCGAGCAATTGCTCGGCGATGTCAAGTCGGCCGACGCGTTCTGCCAGGACCAGTGATCGAACGACCAGAGTTTCGCTGCCCGTTCGACCGGCGTAGCGAAGGGCGAGCTCGAGGGCGTCTTCGGTCATGCCTTCACGGGCAAGCTGGAAAAAGCCGACCGCGGCGGCGTCGATTCCTCTGCCGGCCAACTGCCGGGCGACCGCCAGCGCTTCTTCGTTCTGTCCGGACGCCGCACGCAGCCGCAGCAGAGCCGATATCCGCGCCACATCGGACCGGTCGGTGACCACCGGGGCGAGCGCTTGCGCCGCCTCATGTGCGGCTGCCCGCTCCAGGTGGATGTCGACGATGCGGTGGAGTGTCGTCGCTGGAAGCCGGGCGGCCATCTCGGCCAGGTACGTCCGCATCAGGTCCATTGCTTGCGTCGCAAAAACGTCAACGTTCTCCAGCAGGTTCATATAGAGCTGTGGAAGCTGGGCGGGCTGCTCCCTCGATGCCAGGTCTAGAGCGAGTTGATGGGCATCCAGTTCGGCCGGGCTTGCATATGCGGCGATGAGTCGGGCCAGCCGCAGGGCCGGCTCCGGTGCGCCCCGTGCCAATTCCCTGGCGAGCTCGACCGCCCCTTCTATCGAGCCGGTGGGCGGAGCGACACAGACAAGCCGGTTTGGGGCGGTGGCAACGACGATCTCGTGTTCCGTGACGGCGAGCGGCCGGGCGGTCTGAAGCGGCAGCCGCCTCAGGAGGGCGCCGGTGGCGGGGGCGAACTCGAACCAGCCGAATGCATTGCAGGCGATGAGGCGTTGCCCATGGACCGCGAGAGCGGTCGGTCGGTCTTGTGTATCCCGTGACCGGAGGCGGACATCTGATGGTCGCCGCCAGTGCAGTTCGCCCGTGCTGCCGTCGATCGCAATGATGACGCCGGGCCGCGTCGCCCAGAAGATACGCCGACCGTCGGTGACCAGCGGCCCCGAGGGGTCTTCGGTGGTGATGTGGCCCCAGACGACTTCTCCCGCCTCGCGGTCCAAACCGATGAGTCCCTTCGAACCGCCCACCACGACCATCTGCCCCACGACGGCGGGCGAAGTTCCGGGCCGGGCCGGGGCCGACCATCGAGTGGAACCGTCCTCGGCATCCACGGCGTAAACTCGCGAGCCCGCGACCACAAACAACTCGCCTCCGTCGAGCACGGGCAGGGGGCGCTCGGTCAGGGTCTGCCAGAAAGCAACCCCCGGCATCACATCGCGGTTCCGCCAGCTCACCGCGAGATCGCGCAGGTCGAGTCGCACCAGCCCCTCGTCGAAGCAGAAGGCCGTGTGCGGGCCCGCCGGCACAATTGAGAAGCCATCGAACGTCGTGCTCAGCCCCTCGATGATGTCCGGGGCCTGGTCGTCCGCCGATACGCGGACCGCTCCCACGCCGTCCTGCCAGGTCCCGATGGCGAGCGCGCCGTCCGGAGCGGGGATCAATGTGCGGACATCCAGCCCGTTATCCATCCGGTAGGTTCGGCGCTCTCCGGTCTGCGCACAGACGCTCGATACCTCGCCCGTGCCTTCATCGTACAGGTAAACCCGTCCGTCGCCCCCGGCGACCGGCGGCATTGCACTGTCGGTCTCGATGTGGAAACGTCGAACCCAGCGGTAGGGCAGGGTCGGCGAGGGTGCGGCGTCCTCGTCCGCCGCACCCGGGTGCTCGGCGCCAAGAATATCGTCCCGAAGTTTTGCATATCGGCGTGCGTCCGACGGGCGGTCCATTTCCCGGTACGTGTCGATGAGCCGATCCCAGCGCTCCTCTCGCCCGAAGTCCATCAGGACAGCCCGCTTGTCGATGAGGACAACCAGCCGGCTCAGCCCACGGCGTCGGGCGGCATCCCGTCCTGCATCCTCATCCGCATCCAGTGTGACGAACCGCAACGTGTATTTCAGGTCGGGCAAACCGTCGAGCGGCGGACGTTCGACTTGCGTGCGTACGAGGCGGATGCCGTCCCGCTGTTGCCAGGCCAGGTCGAACTCGACGAAGCCCGGTCGGGCAAACTCGCCGAAGCCCATCTCGACCAGAGCTTCGAACAGCGTCGGGTATAGTTGGCGGTCATACTCCGGCGGCTGGCCGCGGGTGAGGGCATCGAGCAGGAGCAGATAGGCGTCGGCGGGACGGCCTCCATCGAGGAACACCCGAGCGAGTTCGGCGACGTGTTCGGCATCCTCGAAGAATATCCGATTCTCTCCACCGGCGGCCAGGAGATACGCCCTCTTCCGAGTGCTTTCGTCGGGCTGAGTTGCGAGCAGCTCGACGAGCTTGTTGAAGGTGACGCTCGACTGCGGAGACTCGCCGAGCTTCTCCAGCAGCGAGGCGTGTGTGTCGTCGGCGGCGAGGTGGTCCTGGGGGAATCCACTGACCAACTCAACGGTGTCCGGAGTGTCGTCTGCGTCCGGCACGTCGGGCGGTTCGATTGTCGCCCAACCCTCCAGCCAACCGCCGGCGCCGACCTGATTGACCAGGGGAGCCGACCGAAGCTCGATTTCTTGGGAGACCGCCTCTTGGGCCGTGCCGGCCGCGCTGCCGCCGTCGTAGAGCTCGACGCCCAGTCCGCGGGACAGCCAGACCCGGCCGCCGCTGTCGCAGAACAGGGCGGGCACCGTCGGCGTTCGGTCCTCTTCGGGGATCGGGCCGCTGTGGATGGTCCACGATGTCCGGTCCGTGTTGAGCAGCGTTCCGTTCTCGGTGAGGCACCACACCGAGCCGTCCCGCCCGGCAGCCGCCACGGCGATCCGCCCGTGTTCAGCGTCGGCCTCGATCAGGCGCGTCCCGCCGTTCTCGACGACCAGCAGACCCTCCGTCAGCGGTACGACAACTGCTCCATCGAGCAGTGCTCCCCCGAGTGCGGGTATTCCGGGCAGTTTGTAACTGTGCCACCGCACGCCGTCGAACTGGCTGATGCGATGTGCGTCGACGACCCACAGGCCTTCGCCATCGGACGCCGCCAGGAGTGTTCGTGTGGGCGAATAGGGCAGGGGACAGGCGGCGGGAAGGCCCCGTTGGCCGTCGTATCGAAACAGCCGCGACGGTCCGGCAATCCAGACCCCAGCGCTGGTCTCGGCGAACGATGTCACCTCGCCGGTCCCCGAAAGGCCGCGCCACCGGCCGGGCGCCGGGCCGTCGGCGACACCCCGGAAGTACCCCAGCACCCCCCGTTGGCCCTGTCGGAGCCGATCGATCAGCCGATCCCCCGCACTTTCAGCGGTCGCACTGCCCAGCCAGGTGCGACCGGTTTCATCGACATAGAGCGCCCGGACCGGCGTCGGGATGGGCAGCGTGTGGGGAGGGATCGCCTGCCACTGCTCGCCGTCGAATACCGCGGCTCCCTCGTCCAGGATGATAATCTGGCCGCCCGGGCCTTCCGCAATGGCACGCGCCCGCCGGAACGGGCAGCCCGAATCCGCACCGAGGACCACGGGACGGGTGATGTCGGCGGGCAGGGCGTGACGCCCGGTAATCGCATCGAGAGCGGCTGTCAGCTCGTCCGCCGCCTCACGGAACGTGTCGGCATCTTTGGCGATGAGTCGGCTTCGGAGGTCCGCCGGCAGGTCGGTATTGGTATAGAGATCGAGCACCTCGAACGCCGGGTCGGAGAGTTCTTCAGGCCCTGCCGCCACCGCTGCAAGGGAGCTGACCGCCCGGGCCGCTCCCCGGCCATCACCCAGCCCGAGTCGAACGAAAACCTGGTCGGTGAGCTCCCGGACGATGGCCTGGCGAGCACGAGGAATAGACAGGGCAGGAGCGTCGGCGGGGGCGGCCAGAAACAGCAGTGACAAACACGCTGGGATGAGCAAGGGGACAGCCCTCCGATTCTTGTGGCCGGAACGATCTCCAACGGCTGCGAAGCTCGGCGTTTCCGGCTGCTCAACGACCTGTTTCGTTCAACCCGCACCCGGCCTCAGTCCCAGGGCAACGTGGCCGGCTTGAAAGCTTGCGGGAAGTGGTCGTAATCTCCGACAAAGAGCGGCTCGGTCTTTATGGCCCAGGGCACACCGATGTCGCTCCACAGGAGACGACGGTCGCCTGCCATCTCCATCATATCGATTATGTCATTCAGATAGTAGGCCTTTGTTGTCGGCTTGTCGCCGCCGGGGCGGCTCGTGTCAGAAGGGACTTCCTGTTCGTCAACATAGTCAGCCGGAATCTGGTGGACCTGGCGGGCGGAGTCGAACGCACCGTTGGACACTCGGGCGAACCGGAGCGAATCGATGAGAGGCGAGTACAGCGTATCGCTCTCGCCCAACAGGTAGCGGGCAAAGTTGGCCGTGGCCCGTTTCGTCGAGCCGGGATGCTCCTCGTGCTCGATTTCCACCGGGCTCCCGTCGGCCCGTGTTGCCAGAATCGGGGATTCGTTGGCTCCGGCCTTCCAGGTAACAGACCCGTCATCGCCGAAGATATCGATGGTGACCTGCCGGTAGGGGTTATCGCTGGGTGCGACGAGGGTCACATAATAGTACACGGTCGCTCCGCTGTCGAGCGACGCTTCGATGCAGGCGGTATCCTCGCCCTCGATGGTCGGCCGGGCGCGATACAATTCGCCCCGGACCTGCTGCGGGTCACCGACGTGCCCCTCGCTGGACGAGCCGAGGTATAGGCCCGCGAACAGGTAGTGGGCCAGCGGGTTATTAACGGGGCCGTCAAGCGTCCAGGCGTCGTTGATCCTGGCCCGGCCCGCCCACTGTGACCGTTGGTAGTACTGGTCGGTCCGGAGCCAGGCGCCGCGGACGACGACATCCCGCACCTGCCCGATGCATCCGTCGATCAACGCCTTCTGCAGGGCTCGGACCGAACTCGAGTTCTGCATGTTGTAGGCAATGTCAACGGGCAGCTTCGTCCGGTCCTGCGCGTCCATCATCGCCAGGACGTCTTGCACGGTCGGCGCGGCGCTCTTTTCACAGAGGACGGGGAAGCCCGCCTCCAAGGCGTCGATGGTCATCGCCCGGTGCAGTTGCAGGGGCACACACAGAGCCACGAAATCGAAGTCGCCGTCGGACAGGGCCTCGTCGTAATCCTGGAAACAACGTACGCCCTGGTCTTCGAGCTGCCGCACCTGTTCCCGGTACTTGTCGGGATTTCGAACGACGACCGCTGACAACGCGGTCAGTCCGTCCTCCCGTAACTCGTCGAACGCACGTAGGTAAGTTCTTCCGTAGCCGCCAATCCCGACCAGGCAGGCCTTTACCGGCTTGCTGATTGTCATATGTTTCCTCATCTTACTCAGGGAACCGAGCGTCTTTGATATGCAATTCCACATCACCGGACCCCGACCAGGTGTCGATGCGGGGCGAGAACGCGAGCGACAACTCGCGCTTGCCGGACATGATCGAGTCGTACAGCCGCTCGCCCATCCCGAAAGCGACGGTCCGGAAGCTGTTCTCGCCGTCGCTGACGTAGAACGATACGTGTTGGCCCTTCATTCCGATCAGGCGGGGCTTGCCGGCGACCTGTACATCCTGTACGGCGAACACCGGCCGATGATTGGCCGCCCCGTGGGGGGCGAGCCGTTCCAACTCGCTGATCAGCCGTTCCGAAATGTCGGCGAGCCGAACCTCGGCGTCAATCTCCAGGGCCGGCGTGAACGTCTCCGGTGCGTGGCTCGCGGCCACTTCTTCGAGATACTCGCGCAGCTCGGGCACGTCCGCCGCGGCAATCTCGAACCCTGCCGCCGCCTCGTGGCCGCCGAAGCTGATGAGCCGATCTCGAAAGCCGCCCATCGCATTGAACAGGTGAAAGCCGTGGACGGATCGGGCCGACCCCCGGCCGGTCTTGCCCTCGACCGCAACGAGCGCCGTCGGGCGGCCGAACTCCTCGACCAGCCGCGACGCCACGATACCGATGACACCGGCGGGCCACCCCTCGCGCTGGAGCACGATCACCCGCGCGGACTCGGGCCGGTCCTGTTCCAGGAACATCTGTCGAGCTTGGTCCGCGGTCTCCTTCTGAAGCTTCCGACGCGCCCGGTTATGCCCCTCGAGGGCGGCCGCGATCTTCCGGGCACGGACCGAGTCATCGGTGATCAGCAGTTCGGTCGCCAGGCGCGGTGCGGCCATCCGGCCTGCGGCATTCAGCCGCGGCGCCAGCCCGAAGGCGACATCACGGGCGTTCAACCGTCCCCCACGTATCCGGGCCGTTTCGATCAGAGCGCGGAGGCCGGGGTCGGTGGTCTGTTCCAGCATCTTCAGTCCGTAGACGGCCAGAACACGGTTCTCGTCGATGAGCGGCACAACGTCCGCGATCGTTCCCAGGCCCACCAGGGCCAGCGACCGGAGCAGGAACGCCCGGAACTCATCGGACATCCGCCCGCCGGGCGCGAATCGCTCGGCCAACGCCCACGCGAGCTTGAACGCCACGCCGACTCCGGCAAGCTCGCGGAAGGGGTACATGCTGCCGGTCAGCTTGGGATTGACGACCGCCTCGGCCGGGGCAATCTCATCGCCCGGCTCGTGGTGATCGGTGACGATAACGGCCATCCCCGACTCGTGCGCCCGGGCGACCTCCTCCACGTCGCCGACTCCACAGTCGACGGTGACGATGAGGTCCGCCCCCCGTTCGGCGAGCCGGTCTATCGCATCGACGTTCAGCCCGTAGCCCTCCCGGGTCCGGTGGGGGACGTAGTATTCAACGTCGATGCCCGCCAAATCGAAGAAGCGAACCAGGAGCGCGGTGGCCGACGCCCCGTCCACGTCGTAGTCGCCGTAGACCACCACCTTTTCCCGGTTGCGTGCGGCGTGGGCCACCCGGTCGAGGGCGGCGTCCATATTGGGGAGCAGCTCCGGGCGGGCGAGATCATTGAGTTGGGGGTTCAGGAATTTCCGAGCCGCTTCCGGGTCGGTGATGCCGCGATTTAACAGGACTTGGGCGGTGATGGGAGAGATGCCCAGCGTCGAAGTCAGCTCCTTGCACAGGGCGCTATCCGGCTCGGGAAAAAGCCATCGTGGCGTGGTTGTTGCGGTGTTCACAATCGTTATGGCGCTCTGCTTGAATCGGTTGGAAACACTATAAGCTATCGGCTTTCCGCTTGCAAGACGCTCCGGCCGATTTCGGTCGGGGAGCGGCCATTTTCAACCGGATTGTCAAAGGAGAGTGGCGAATCGGGGCGGCGAACTGTCAACTCAGTCGTCGGCGCTGTAATGCCGGACCCAGTCGCCGTCGTATGTCCCCCGGAACCTGCCGTGCCCTTCTATGATCGCTTCGAATGCGACGACTCCCCGCTCCCCGGACGGGACGAACTGAAATTCGACGACTTCGCCCGAATGTTCGAGAATCGAGATGATCTGCTCCCTGGCGGCCGCGCCCTCGGTCACACCGCCGCAGCCAACGACGACGAAAAGGAGGCCACCGAGCGCCAGGGCGACAGCCGAGCTTCTCAACCGATTGATGATCTCTGCCATTCGCCCTCTTCGTCCGGGACCGGGGGCGCCCAGCCGCTATTTCGATTGCAGCTCTCTTTGTTTCGAGGTCTGTTTGAGTGCTCGTCGGGCTCCAGCGATCCGCGTCGAAAAATCGCTCTTCTTGAGGTCGGCGGTCCACCGCCGGAGTATCCGCCAGCCGCTGAACCGGAACACGCTGCGCCACCATCGCCGGTCCCAGCGTCGCCACGCTTTTTTCAGGTTATGCAGGTGGAAGATCACCGCCGGCATCGAGAGGGTATGCAGTGCCAGCGGCAGCATCCGCCTCGCCTGGTAGAACCGGCCGTAGATGCGGCGGAGAGCCGTCTGCATGTCCTCGGCGGTCATCGGTGGGTCCGGCTCGAACAGCGGGAAATTCCCGTCGTAGTACTCCCAGCCGACATGCCCGCGCGGGAATATCCGGTTCTGCTCCTCCAGCCGGCGGTTCAGCTCGGTCCCGGGCAGCGGGACCGGCAGCAGCACCTGGATGGTGTCGATGCTCGATTTCCGCATAAAACGGCGGAACTGCCTCACCCGTTCGTCGGCGGGCATCCGAAAGTCAACGCCGGCGGGCATCGGATAGCCGAAGATGAACATCCCATGCACGCGGAACCCCTTCCGCCGGTAGGTCCGGACCTGCCGGATCATCTCCTCGGGGTCCAACTGCTTGTTCATCGCCTCGAGCTCCTCGCGGATCGGCGACTCCAGCCCGATGGCCAGCATGTTGACGCCCGCGCCGCGCATCGCGTCCAAAAGCTCGGTGTCCTTTGCACGGTCCAGCCGTATCTGGACGGTGATGCGGAACCGGGTACCGGCCCACTTCTGATATTCCTCGAGCCGGCGGCAGAGCTCGATCGTCTCGCTCCGCTTCTGGCCGAACAGATCGTCGACGACGAAGAATTGCCGGGCGTTATATTTCTCATACAGCTCGATGAACTGGGATAGAAACCGCTCGATTGATGCGTAGCGGGGGCGGCTATTCACCGTGCAGAACTCGCAGTGCATCGCACAGCCGCGGACCCGCCCGACGGGGTAGAACACGATGTTCGCGTATCGGACCAGCGAGAAATCGGGCTGGGGAAGCCGGTCGAAATCGGTGATCGGGTCCCGCTCGGCGGTCTTTACCACCGACCCCTCGTCGAGGTATGCGATCCCCCGGATATCCGCCTTGTCCCGCCGGCCGTCGAGGTGTTCGAGCAGTTCCCGGATCGTGTCTTCGCCCTCGCCGATGACGACGAAATCGACGCCGTTCTCCAGCGCCTCGCGGATGTTCCCGCCCGCGAAATGCTGACCGCCGGCGATCGTTGTCAGCCCCTGGTTCCGGCAGAGCCGGGCCAACTCGAACAGGCGGGGGATGGTGCTGGTCAGGCCGCCGTAGAAGCCGACGACATCGGCGGGTCGCCGCTCCTGGAGTGCGGCGTAATCCGGACGGTTTCCGGTCGCCTCCATGGGGCCGGGCCGGCGATAGTTGTTCTCGTCGATTACCTCGGCGTCCCAGCCGGGAACTTCATTCACCGCTGAGGCCACGCACACGGGGCCCAGGGCCGTTGTCTTGTTCGCAACGGCCGAATATACGTTGAACGCGGGATAGCCCGGGATAATCATCCTGAGCCGACGCCGGCCCTGGTCCGAATCGGTTCGTTTGGAGTGCGAGTTCGTCATCGTTGTCCTCTCACGGTTTCTCGCTGCCTCCCCAGATCGAGTTTTCCGGCCGCCTGTACAAACAGTATTATAGCACCATTTTCAGATTTTCGTAGTCATTTTTTCGGCGGGCCGAACGAAACCGAGCCGGGGCCTCGCCATCGACACACTATGGCGGTGTTGCGCGATGTGCTCCCCGGCATTGCCCCGGCCCGCACAGCCGCTATAATGGACGCGCAAACAAGCCCGGGGCCGGCTGGACCGGCTTGCTCTTGCCGCCCGAATACTTGAATTGCCCGCCCGAACCAACGGCTGTCGAGGAGAACCGACGATGTTCGAAGATGTGATGGGACGCAAACAGGCAGATGTTTTCGACGACCCGGATACACGCCGCGCCTGCGAACTGTGGCGAGACAAGGTGATTCACGCCTACGGCGAGACCGGGGAGACCGAATGTACCGGCGGGGTCGATGTCGAAATCATCGATACCCAACTCGGCCTCTGCGAGAAGACCGCCGAATACTGCTATACCGAGTTCACCCCGCTCGACATCCAATACCAGCCCGGCAGCCGACCGCTCCTGGAAAAAGTCGTCAACGAAGTGGTCGACCCCGACATGGGCGAACGCGAGAAGGCCCTGGCACTCATGCGCCGGTGCCGGGACAACCGTCACCACGGGCTCGCCTCCCCCGGCCTGTTCTACGGCGGCAGCGAAGAGGACCTGCTCAGGCGAGGGGCCCGGATGTGCAACGAGATCAGCCGCGTGTACGTCTGCCTGTGCCAGATCGCAGGGCTCCCGGCACGAGTCCACTCCTCGCACATCAGCGGCCACATGATGTCCGAGGTGTACACCGACGGCAAGTGGGGATGGATCGACTCGATGAAGGGCCTGGCCCCGGTGCTCGACGACGACCGGCCCGCCGGCGCCTGGGAACTCTACCAGGACCCGCACCTGTTCGAGCGCCAGACCCCCGACTTCTGGGATGACGTCCGGCCGTCGGCAACCGACCCGGAAGAGGCCGATCGATACGCCGCCTGCCAGATGGCACGCAACCGCGATTGCTACTTCCACCCGAAGGAAGCGATGGCGCTCGGCAACTACTTCGTCTGGGAGAAAGACAAGTACACCTTCCCCTGGAGCAGAGAAAATGCGGTCGCCCACCCCCGGCGACACCGAGCCGTCGTGCGAGAAATGGCCCGACTGAAGAAGAAGATGGGCTGGCCGGACTTCTACTTCAACCAGGACCTGTTCCACGAAGAGTTGAAAACGCGGGGGTAAACCCAATTATCGCGTGGCCGTGCCCGCCGCAGCCCGACCCCATGTGTATTTTTTGCACCATTTAGCCGTCGCGACGTTGCTTTTTCGCAACATTGCGATAAGTCATTGGCCTGCAAGCGGATACGTGCAATATCGCCCCGTTCGCCGGTCTCCCATGTCGTTTTTTTGCAACATGGCCCGCCCCGGCAATATTGCCCTCAAAAATAAAATCTCGACGTAAACCATATAACCACAAGCAGTTGTGGGAGACGGTCCAGAAAAGTGGTCCGGTCTGGCATGGTATTTGCATTATAATCCATTGAATTGCTGACGGCCCCGGACGGCGCTTTCGGACGGCACCCCGGGGCGGAGGCAGGAGCCGATGAGAAGGGTTCTGATTTCTAAGAGGGCGTTATGACGTTGAAAACGAAGGAGTGCGACCACCGGGACGCACGGTTCCACTCGGTGCAGCGGCTCGGCCCGCTGCCGCCGGTCGAACTGTGGCAGTGCCCGCATTGCAGGAGCACCCTGGCCGCCGAGACGCTCGGTAAGCGGCCGCAGGCCGCCGCGATGTAGCAAGAGGCGACATGGGCGCGCGGGTGCTCTCGCCGGACGGCGGACAGGAGCCGTGGCACGGGCATCTTGCCCGTGATTGAAAACAGGACAAGTGGCACGGGCTTCCAGCCCGTGAGCGATAGGAACACGGCCAGGATGGCCGTGCCACAGAGCAAGAGGAAGCGGTCATTGACCGTTGGGTTGGAAACGCGGACTGCTAGCAAGGAGGACGCCAATGAAGAACGCTGTCGTTCGGACGCACGGGCAACGAAGCCACCTGTTCAGAAGGAGGACGCCTATGACGTGAGACCGCCTCGACCGGTGGGGCAGGCATTCCTGCCTGCCAGGCCCGATCCGCAGGGATCGGGGAACGGACCCGCAGAGAAAAGCGCCCGCGGGGCGCGGAAAGGAGATCAGAAACAGGAATGAAAACGAAGCCGCAGACGTGTCGTATCAATGTATTTTTCCCTTTGAACAAAGGAGTGGAACGATGTTGAAAAGAATGCTTGTTGTGACAGCAGTAGTGGCGATGTTCGGGCTGCTCGTCGGTGCGGCACAGGCCGATATATTTGTCCTCAAGCCGCTCGACAGGCCTGACCTGGGCTACACATACAGCAACCTCGAGGACACCCAGATTCCGAAGGCAAGTGATAACTATAATATGGGCGGCCGAACGACGATCAACCTGTCCGCTCTAACTTATCACTTCGGCCTGTTCCGGTATGATCTGGACGCGATCCCGACCCCGCCCGGCGCGACCCTGGCTTCGGTCAACTCCGCCACCCTGCGGCTCTACGACCTAACTGGAAGTGAGGGCGGTTCCGTCTCCGTCCGACCCCTGCTCGAGGACTGGGTGGAAGGGACCGGCACCCGGTACCAGGACACGTTTGACGGTGCCAACCGCCGGGTCCGCTTTCCGGGCCAAGGCGTGGCCCCGGCCGACCTCCAGAGCGAGGTGGTCAACGGGACCACCGTCTATTACTTCGACGGCGTGGACGACCTCGCACCTGACCCGGAGGATACCGACCGGCATTATATTCTCCGAGCCCGGCCCCAAGACTCCGCCATCCGCAATTACGAGGTCCATGATTCTCACCAAATCGTGGTGCCCCAAGCCGCTACGATGGAGGATCTGATCGCTGCCATCGGCGAGGGGAACGACGCCTACTATTACGACGATACGAACGAACGTGTTTATGTTCCCCATGACAACGCGCTCGTCCACTGGTGGCGGACCGACGACCTGTGGGCCGATGTCCGGGACGGTGGGGGTAGGATCGACTCTTCGTCCTGGGGCGACGTG
>PWKM01000266.1 GCA_003559755.1 Planctomycetota bacterium | reverse complement strand
TCAAACTCTGCGGCGAACTGTCGAACCAGCTTTTCCTTCACCTCGGCCATCGGGACGGACCTGCCCAGAAGCTCCCGCATGCTGGTCACGCCCTTGTCGGCGATCCCGCAGGGAGTGATCAGCCGGAAGTGCCCCAGGTTGGGAGCGACGTTCAACGCCAGACCGTGGTAGGTGATCCACCGCTTGATTGCGACGCCCATCGCGCAGACCTTCTCATCGCCGACCCACACCCCCGTCAGACCGTCCTCGCGGCCGGCCCGGATTCTGTATTCGGCCAGCAGTTCGATGACCACCTGCTCCAAGCTCCGGAAATAGCCGTGCACATCTCGCCGACGTCCCATCAATCGCACAATCGGATAGGCGACGATCTGTCCGGGACCGTGATAGGTCACATCGCCGCCGCGGTCCGTGCGCCGCAGTTCGACGCCCTGCGAGCTCAGATAATCTTCGTTAAACAATACGTTTTGAGGGTCCGCGCCCCGGCCCAGGGTAATTACCGCCGGATGCTCGACCAGGATGAGACGGTCCGGCTCAATCTCGTCTTCAAGGATGGTTGCGTGGACCGCCGTCTGGACATCCCAGGCGGTATCGTAATCGCAGCGGCCCAGATCGACCACTGCCAGCTTTCGTTCCTCTGCCATTATTCACCTCCGGCCAGATCATAGCAACGGGGCCGGCGTCGGGCAAGCTCCCCCGTTTGACTTGGGGAATAAAACGATGTATTCTGAAGTAGAAGCGGAGAGGAGAATACAATGGTCATACCCAGCGACACGGTCAACATCGAGAAAGAAGAAAAGGGTTATGTGGCCCGGACTTCCCTGCTGGATCACGTTGAAGGGACGGGACACACCGAGACCGAGGCGAAGGCCAACCTTGAACTGGCAGTGCGTGCCTACGTAAACAGGGCCGACGATCTCGGCAAAGAAGTGCCGAAAGAACTCCGCAAGCCGATGACCCTCAATAGAGTCCTTTATATTGTCATATTCCTGATCATCGCATTCCTGATCTTGGTCGCCGCAGGTCACCTGGGTGAATGGCTCAGGTGATTCGTTCATTCCACGCCTCTGACAACCGGGAGGGAACGCTATGATCGAGAAGAAGGTCGGTCGGGTCGTCCACTATTTTGGCAACATCGGGGTGGCCGGGATCGAGCTCGAGGACCGGCTCGACGTCGGTGACACGATCCACATCAAGGGCCACACCAGCGATTGGGTCCAGCCGGTGGACTCGATCCAGGTCGAGCACGAAAGCGTCGAGTCGGCCGGGCCCGGGCAGACCATCGGCCTTAAGGTGAAGGATCACGCCCGAGAGCACGACGACGTTTTCAAGCTCGTCGAAGAGTAACAGAAGCCGGCATCGCCCCGCCAGTCGTTGCAAGGCACATCGGGGGCCGTGTCAGCCGATTTCCGCCAGGATGGCTCGAACCTGCTCAGCGTAGCGGGGGAATGCGATCTCCGGTTCGGGAATCTCGGGCGCCCACTTTTTCTCCCACTCGTAAGTCAGCCACCCGTCGTATCCGCCGCCTTTCATCACCCGGATACACTGGGCGATGGGCACGTCGCCATCGCCGATCAAGGCGTGGACTGGTTCGCCGTCCTCGTCGACGGAGCTGTCCTTGAGGTGGGTGTACTGAATCCAGCGGCCCAGGTTGGCCCACGTCTCCTCGGCTGATTCGCCGCACATCCGGTAGGGATGGTTGATGTCCCAGATGGCGCCGATGTTCGGCTCAGTGGCCGCATCGAGCAGCGAGGCGAGCTTGCCCGAGGCAATCCAATCGTCGTGCGTCTCAACCAGGACCGACAGGCCGTGCGTGGAAGCGATGCGGGCCATACTGTCCAGCATCCCGGCCGCCTCTCGCCGGGCCTCGTCCTCGGTGCGTGTCCCGTTATAGCCTCCGAACACCCGGACGAATCGAGCTCCCAGGACGGCTCCGATCTGGACGAAACGGGTCAGGTTCTCCAAGCTCGCCGTCCGCTCCTCCTCCGAGTCGCGCAGCAATCTACCCGAACTCGACATGCAGGGGACTTCCAGCCCTGCGGACCGTATCATCTCGGCGGTTTCCCGGAGGCCGGAGCTGAACTCGGGGCGTTTCCAGAGGTCCATCTCCCCGGCGCAGCCGCGGAAGTCGATCCCATCGAATCGGTATTGCTTCGCCCCCTCGATCATCTGATCGAGCGTCCAGTCGGGGCACCCCAGGGTGGTAAAAGCGAGTTTCATCCGTGGGTCTCCTCGGTGTGGCTGTTGCTCCTGGCCTGTTCGATATCCTGCTCGAGCCGGCATTCCTGCATGGCCTGGCTCTCGTCGGTTGAGTACATCCGCTGGCGCGCCATCAGCAGGTCGAAGTCCACCTTGTGGGCGTCGAACTCGGGGCCATCGACACAGGCGAACTTGGTTTCGCCGCCGACCTCGACCCGGCAGCCGCCGCACATCCCCGTGCCGTCCACCATAATCGGGTTCAAGCTTACGATGGTCTTTATGCGGTGCGGACGTGTCTCTTCGGCCACCGCCCGCATCATCACGCTCGGGCCGACGGCGATAACCCGGTCGATGCTGGCCGCCCCATCCCGTTCGATCAATTCGGCGAGGGCATTGGTGACGAACCCCTTCCTGCCCCGTGAGCCGTCGTCGGTCGTGACCATCAGCTCGTGCGAGAAGGTCCGCATCTGTGCCTCGTAGAACAGCAGGTCCGCCGTTTTCGCGCCGATGACGCTGATTACGTGGCTGCCCGCCGCCCGGAAACCCTTTGCGATGGGATGGACTGCGGCGATGCCCACGCCCCCGCCCACGCAGACCACATTCAGGTCGCCCCGGATATCCGACGGATGGCCCAGCGGGCCGACAATGTCGGGCACCCGGTCCCCCGGCTCGAACTGGCCCAGCTCGTATGTCGACTTGCCGATCTCCAGAAAGACCAGTGTGATCGAGCCCTGTTCAGGGTCAAAATCGGCGATTGTCAGCGGGTATCGTTCGCCCTCCTCGCGATTACGCAGGATAACAAACTGTCCCGGCGCCGCATTGGCCGCGATGTGCGGAGCGGCGATAACGACTTCCTTGGTTTTCTCGGCGATTACCGCCTTCGTCAATATCTCGTACAAGCTCTTACTCCAGCACATTTAGATTTGCTCGGGATTGTAGCGAACCGCTCATGAAGCGTCAAGATAATCAGCCGGCCCCGGCGGTAAGAACGGGGACGATGGGGCGATGCGTTTAGAACTTCTTTCCTCGGCGCTCATCGATCTCTTCCCGAGAATAGTGCCGGCCCCGGTTCATCCCCGGACATCGCCGGCTGGTCCGTGCCCAAGTTCGCGGCGAGCGGAGAATCTGCCGCCAGAAAGGAAACGTGCGGCACTGAGTCGGCCGAACCGAATAGACCAGGCAGCCCCTCTCCTGGCCGGCCCACAGGACACAGTCGCCGTTCGGCCGCTCGGTCAGACTTCGGCGGAATCCAACCCGGCGAACGTGCATCTCGGCGAACTCGTCCGGGGGCAGCCCCAGGTATGCCGCCATTCGGCGGATTTCCTCGCGGGTTACCCATACGTAGCCCGGCTCGCCTCGGCAGCAATCACCACACCGGCGGCACTCGAACATCAGCCCTTCGGCGTACCAGGACTGCGATGCATTGTTCTCATCCGACGCGGTCATTGAAATCCGTGTCCTGCCTAAAAAGCGCTTGTAGAGAAAAAGCGGGCGAAATACAGCGGCATGTCCTTTTATGCCCTTCGGGTGTTCATTCGTTGCTTCGTGGAAGCTTCAAGCCGGGCCAGGGCGGGGCTTCTCGGGCACGTCTACGGCATCCGGTATGCTAGCGCGGTCGCTCGGAGCGGTCAAGCCATCGAAAAAGGGACCATGTGATAGAATGCCCCTGCGGCAATATCGTCAATCAAAGTTGAATGGGCGAATTGCGGCCTGTAGAATGTCTTCAAGCTGAGATTGTCCGGTATTGAAGTCCATTCGAGG
>PWKM01000138.1 GCA_003559755.1 Planctomycetota bacterium | reverse complement strand
AGCCGACGTCCGTCGGTGGCCACCAGCCGGAGCGAATCGCCGTCCAATGCGAAGAGAATCCCGTTCAGGGCGAACCCGGCCTGCTCGCTGGCGGCGGCGAACTTCGTCCGGCCGATCATCTTCTTCAGCTCGGCCGCCTCGACCTCGACCGCGTTCTTTTCGTTGAACGTGGGGATGTCGGGGAAGTCCTCCGGATTGTCGCAGGGCAGGTCATACGTCGCCCCGGTATAGGCGATGGTACACGTCTGGTCCTCGGTGGTCAGCGAGATCGACTGGGCGGGCGCCTCTCGGGTGATGTTGCTGGCCTGGGCCGCGGGGAGCAGCACCGCGCCCGGCTCCTCGACGGTCACGTCGGTGAGGACCCGGCGGATGGCCACCTCGAGGTCCGTCGCCAGAATCTCGAGCGTCCCGTCGCCCGCCACCAGCTTGAGGTTTGACAAGATCGGTCGGGGACTGCGGGTCGGCACCACAGATGCGACCAGGGACAGACTATCGGCCAGCGCTTTCGTCTCACACGTTAGTTTCATTTACTAACCTCCCGGGGTCAAATACGGGCGGGGAGAGGCCCGGACGGTCCGCGCCTGCCCCTGACATTCCAAGCCCCGACTGGGTGATTTCTGACATTGGGATCATTATACCAGACGGGGGCGAATAAATCAAAGCAGAGAACAGCATTTTTGTGCCCTTTCCCCGCTTATAACGCAAATAACCGGCTTGACGGCGGAATCTGATATCCGAGCGTGCCGAACGTTGAGAACTCGCCACTGCCAATAGACCGGCGGACCAGCCGGACGGCGGAGCCGACCCGGAACGGCCGGCGGTTCGCAGGCCCGATTTCTGATGACATTCAGTTATCTTCATCCGTGTCGTCGTCCGCAGGTTCGTCCTCATCGTCCTCCTGTCCCGCCTGTTCCTGCACCTGGCGGTGATGCTCCTCGAGGAACCATTCCACCTGCTTGATGGCCGCGTCGATCCTCTCGCGCGCCCCGCCCAGCGCCGCGTCCTCCTCCTCGATCTCCTCCAGGACGCTCGGCTCGGGAACCATCACCGGCCCCTCCGGCTCCGGTGTGCGATGCATCGGCGCCAGGGCCGCCTCATCCTCGACGATCCGTTCGTGTTCACGGGCCGCCTCGGTGTCGTCGGCGAGGCAGACATAGATTTCGCTGAACTGCGCCGCCTGCTGGAGCTGCAGCTGCCGCAGCCGGACCAGCTCGAGCAGGGCGATGAACGTGCCGATCAGGTCCTCGCGGGTCCGACACCGGCGAAACAGCT
The DNA here is from genome assembly GCA_003559755.1 of Planctomycetota bacterium. Taxonomy (GTDB): domain Bacteria; phylum Planctomycetota; class PUPC01; order PUPC01; family PUPC01; genus PUPC01. The sequence continues at coordinate 2,706 of PWKM01000138.1, read as the reverse complement.
CGGAGAACCGGACCGTGCCCTCCGCCTCGACCATTGCCAACAGGTCGCGCCGATACTCGTGGATCGTGCGTTCCCGCTCGAGCACCCGTGTCTCGGACACCAGCTCGGTCTGGCTGACGACCCGTGCGAATGCGTCGATCAGCTCCCACAGTCCGATCCCCTCGAGGCCCGCTGCCTCGTCGTCCGCGTCGTCGTCCTCCAGGAAGTCGTCGGGCAGCGCCTCGGGGCCGGGCCTTGGATATCGGAGGGCGGCCTGCCGGGCGCGTGCGCCGAGCTCCCGCCCGGCGTCCTTGTACTTGCGATACTCGAGCAACTGCTGGACCAGCTCGTCTCGCGGGTCGCCCTCGTCCTCCTCCAGCGCTTCCTCGCGCGGCAGGAGCATCCGGGATTTGATCTCCATCAGGGTCGATGCCATCACCAGGAATTCGCCGGCCACGTTCACGTTTATCTGGGCCATCAGGTCGAGGTAACGTTGGTACTGCTCGGCGATGATCGCGATGGGGATGTTCTCGATATCGACTTCGTGCTTGCGAATCAGGTAGAGGAGCAGGTCGAGCGGGCCGCTGTACGAGTCGAGGGTCACCCGGTATCGCCCGCCGGTCATCTGCTGCGCCCCGTGGTCCGGTCCGGCTTCGGCCCGGTCGGTATGGGCGTCGGTCTGCGGTTGTGCCGATTCAGTCGAATCGTGCAAGAGGGGGCTCCAATAAGGTGGCTGATTCTGCGGCTATACTACTCCTGAGCGGCCCGACCGTCAAGCACGCCTTGCCGTCCATCCGCCCGGGCCTGGAGCTGTTCGGCGAGCTCTCGGACCGACTTGGCCAGCGATGGGTACGTGGCACCCGTCCGGCCGACGTGGAACGCCCTGGCGGCCCCCTTCTGGCGATAGACGTCCCTGGCGAACCGGAACGTGCGGCGGGCGGCCCTGTCGGTCATCCGACGGCTCATCTGGTCGAGCGGGTCGAGCACGTGGACCGGGCGGGGGGCGATCAGCGCGGGCAGGTCCGGGATGTCGAAATCGAGGAGCGCTCCGGGCAGCCAGTTATGGCCGAACTGGTTGTACTCGGCGTTGTCGGTTATCAGGCGCCAGGCGGCGAGTGCCTTGATGGCGACCGTCGCAGCGGGCCGCTCATCGAGTGCCGCCGCCAGCATCGACCAGATTCCGCCGGCGCCCTCTCCCGCCAGCAGGACCGGTCGCCCGGCCAGCCCGTCGTGCCGCTCGCAGAGGTCGACGGCCCGGATGACATCGAGCGCCCGCATACCCGGCAGGGACCGGCCGATGCTCAGCGCCCGGATTGCCAGCCGGTCGTGCAGCCACCGCGCCCCGTTGAAGTCCCGCCAGGTCCAGCCCTTCTCCGGCCACATATCGCTGTGGTCGATCTCGCAGAGCGAGGTCTCGCCCGTGTCCCGGGCGTCGATGGACAGGACCGGCAGGCCCCTTTGGGCCAGCCGGGCCGGCAGGGTCCGCTCGTCGGTCGATTGCGGCTTCCCGCCCTCGCCGGTATGGACGACCACCGGGGCCTGGGGCGGGCAGTTGTCGGGCCGGAACAGGAGTGCCGGGACGGGCATCCCCGGCTCGCTCTCGAACACGAGCCGCTCGACTGTGACGCCGTCGAGTTCGGCCGTGCCCACGACGCGGGTGTTCAACTCGCTCGGCTCGGCCCGGAAGCCGTTGCGCTCGCTGACCCGTTTGCGGAGTGCGTTCAACTGGCTGGCGAGCGCCCCCGGGGTCTTGCCCGCCTTCCGCTTCGGGGCGAGTTTTTCCACTCGAGCGGCGTTGATCTGCTGCATGGTCCTCGTCCGTTTGATCGAGCCGAGCACCTGCCCGGTCCTCGTGCAGTTGAGACGCTTCTCGGATATCCGGCGGAACGTCGGCTCTTCGGGGCTTGGGTCGTGGTGGTCGAGCCACCTGCCCAGCCATTCGTACGAGACGGCCCGCTTGGGCAGTTTCAGGTCGTGTTTGCCATCGACGAGCACCAGTTCCAGCCGGTCGGGGCAGCCGCAGGCCTGGTAGAACGGTTTCATCAGGTCGAGCTTCCGCCGGTGATTGGCCTCCTCGCCCGATGCGTCGCCGACGATGATCCGGCACGGGCGCGGCGCCATCAGCGAGTAGAGCCGCCGGTCCGGAGGGCGTCGTCCGCGGAGATGGGTGTTCTCCATGCTCCCGCCGGGATGAGAGGCGGCGCAGGCCTTGATCCGCTCGTCCACGCAGGAGATGAGCATGGTCATCGCCCCGCCGCCCGAGTTGCCCATCACGCCCAGCCGGTCGGCGTCCACCTCGTCGCGGGAGGCCAGGTAATCGACGCATCGAAGCCCGTCCCACGTCCGCCATCCGGCCAGGGTCAGATTGGTGAAGTACAGCGGCTTGCCCGTGTAATGGTGTTGAGGCACTTCCGGGTGGACGATGTGCCGACGGGTCTTCGGGTTGTAACATTCCGACCGCTCGCCCTGGCCCGTCGGGTCATAGACCATCGCCACGTAGCCCTTGAGAGCGAGGCCCATCCCGGCGGAGTGGTATCCGTTGGTCGCCTTTCCCTGTACGGTGTGCCCGCAGGGGACGAGCCCCCCCGGGGCGGGCAGCGGCTTGCCGCGGGGGATGTACAGGTTGGCGGTGACGTAGTAGCGCGGTCGGCTCTCGATCAGGACCTTCTCGATGACGATGTCGCGGCGCTCGATCTTGCCCACCACGCACGGCCGCAGGGGCCTTTT
>PWKM01000150.1 GCA_003559755.1 Planctomycetota bacterium | reverse complement strand
TCGGTGCAGCGGCTCGGCCCGCTGCCCCCGGTCGAACTGTGGCAGTGCCCGGACTGCAAGAGCACACTGGCCGCCGAGACCATCGGCGTGAAGCCCCAGGCCGCCGCGATGTAGAAAAGGCGGTATGGGAGCACTGGCAGTGCTCTCGCCGGACGGCAGACAGGAGAAGACGTGGCACGGGCATCTTGCCCGTGATTGAAAACCGAATAGGCCGCACGGGCTGCCGGCCCGTGATTGAAAACGTGGGGCCGTGGTGCTTCTGACCCCTCTCCCTGGCAGGGAGAGGTCGCCCGCCGAGCGAACCGCGAAGCGGGCGGGTGAGGGTCGAGCGGGCGGACCAGCCGCCGCGGCCGTGAATGGAAGGTGAGCACCCTCACCCATCCTCTCCCTCGAGGAGGGAGAGGGGTTGGGTGGTTCGCCCGCGTATGGAAACAGAAAACGTGGCACGGGCACCTTGCCCGTGATTGAAAGCAGGAAAGAGGGCGCGGCCAGGCCGGCCGGGCCACAGTCAGAGAGGAAGCGGTCATGGACCGTGGACAGCAATCGGAACCGGTTCGAAGGAGGACGCCTATGAATCAAGTCCGTTGCTTTGCCGTTCGTGTGACTCGATAGAGAAATGCGCCCGCGGGCGCGGAAAGGAGATCAGAAACAGGAATGAAAACGAAGCCGCAGACGCACCGACGCATCGTACTGGAAAACAAGTTTTGATTGAAAGGAGCCGCAAAATGTTGAAGCGAATGATGACTGGCGCACTGGTATTGGCTCTGGTGCTCGGCCTGGCGGGCATCGCAACGGCGGCGGACCCGAACCCGTGGGAGCTGCCCTACAGCCAGGACCTGAGAGATTATCCGGATCTGGCTCTCGTTGACCCCGATGACGGCACAGTGAACGTGGTGTGGGGGGTTCCAAACGCCGGTTTCTATACGATTCCCGATGGCCGTGGGCTGGACTTGGGAACATATTACCTCGAAGCCACCCCCGACGGGACTCAAGGTTATATGGGCGATGATATCCGCCTCGACCTGGGCGACGGCAACCTCACCGGGACCGGTGCCGTAAGTCTCACAACGCGGTTCTCGGTGGGCTATGGTGGACGTAGGTCAGCCCCCGGCGACATTGAAATCCAGAACGTCGGAAATATCGACACCGGAGCTTTCGTGACCTCTTCGCATGTCTGGACAGGGGACGAAGCCGGCGACATCACAATCGGCTCGGCAGGAAACCGCGCCGGGAACGTCCGCGTCGGTTCGTTCGACTTGCAAACTGAGGACCGGGGGGGTGGAGGCTATGTTGACGGAGGTACACTCACCATCCACAGCGACGGCCATGTCACTGTCGGCGTTGATGATAATGGAACCATAATCCCGGGCGATATCAATACCAGGGCTCTGGGTGGGTTAGGGGGGGACGGCGGCGACGTGCTCGTCCTCCATGCCGGTTCGTTTATGGCCGGTGACGTCATCGCGCGGGGACATAATTATCGAAGATATGGCGGCAACATCGAGTTCATTGGAAATGCCTACGGGGACACAACTCCGTCGGGGACGTTCACCGCCAATAACCTTCATACATACAACTCCCATGACCACGCGCGAGATGGCGGCGATGTCACCATTGCCGGGTATCAGGCGGTCACCATTCACGGGGACATCCTGACGTACACGGCCAGTACTGCTACTCGGCAGTCTGCGGGAAACGTGGACATCACCACCAGCGACGGCGGGATCGACATTGGGGGGCAACTGGACCTCCGGACTGACCGTACAGACGGTACTTTAGGCATATTGTCCCTCACCGCCGGCGGGTCTGGGTCGATCACCCTCGCCGAACTCGACCTCGACCTGCTCCAATCCGCGTGGCTCGACAGCGGGAGCGGCGTTTCTTACATCGAAGGTGCCCTCCTCGGATTTGATATCGACAACCCCGATGACGGGTTGCTCGACGCCCCGGAGGGTCAGCACATTTACTACGACCCGTTCTATTATGATGAAGGGCCCCTGGTTCTGGGTGGTAATTCGTTCCCGAACGCCTACCTGCTCGGGGCGGAGTACACCCTACAAAGCGGAGGCGTCCTGGCCCCCGAGCCCGTGGTCGTCCCCATCCCCGAGCCGGCCGGCCTGTCGCTGCTCGGCATGGCCCTGCTCGGGCTGAAGCGGAAACGGAGAAGCTGACCGTACCCGTACACGGAGCACCACAGCTCCGACAACGACGCATTCCCGCTCGGTGTCGAACGGCGCCGGGCGGGCTTTTTTTGAGGCATGGGAGCGCGGGCGCACGGGAGCGCGGGGGCGTTTGGGTGACACGGGCTTCCAGCCCGTGATCCATTGAATCACGGCCAGGGATGGCCGTGCCACGAAATGGCCGAATCCGGACCCGTACCGCCGGCATCCTGCCGGCTGTTGGGAGGGCATCGTGCCCGTGATTGAAAACAACGGTTTGGGCATGGGCGCAAGGGAGCATGGGCGCAAGGGAGCATGGGCGCATGGGCGCACGGGCGCATGGGCGCACGGGCGCATGGGGGCTTGTTCCCCCGCTTCTCCGCTTCTCCCTTTCCCCCATCTTACGCCCGCCCTTTCGGGAACAGGAAAGCCGGCACGAGCCGCCGATATGAGGCGGGCGCTCGCCCGGCGCGGAATCGGACGAATTTGGCGCAATTTTCGGCGATTGTTGAATTGACTTGCCCCCGGGCACGTGCTATACTTCGCGAACTAGCGAGGGGCCGTAGCTCAACTTGGTCAGAGTACCAGACTGTCGATCTGGGGGTTGCGGGTTCGAGTCCCGTCGGCCTCGCCACAATCAGGCACACCTCCGCCTGATCTCGCCGTCGCACCGATCCATTTCCCGTCAGTCCGAGTCCGGCGTGATGTCCGGCGTGACCTCTGTGTTTTTCTCCGCGGATTCCATCTCGGCGTAGACCAGCCGCAGCGAGTCCACGGCGCTCTTGGGCGGGCAGACCGGCGAGGGGTGTCCGGCCCGGGCGCACCGTACGAACTCGCGCAGCTCGGTTTCGTAGCCGCCGGCGTCGGACAGTTCCACCGCTTCGCTCTCGTCATGATGGTACACCGCGATGTGGTCGCCCTGGCGGGTGTTGTAGGATACGGTCGCTTCCTCGAAGGTGATGTTCGCCCAAGCCGAGAACCCGGAAGTCCGATGGACCCACCCCCCCCAGGACCGGACCGGCATTTCGTTATAAATGTATAGCGTTTCGATGATGTCCGTCTGCGACGGGCTGTTGAATGACCGGACGCTGCGCACGGCCGGGGGCGGGCCGAACGTGTGGAGGATGAAATCGGCGTCGTGGATGTGGAGGTCGACGGGCATCCCACCGCTCCTGGCGGGGTCGGTGAACCAGCCGCGCTCGCCCCAGCCGGGCAGCCCGCACGATCGGCTGAACTCGGCGGATACCACCGGCCCCCAGGTCTGGTTCCGGACCCATTCGCCCAGCTTCTGGTAGGCGGGAATGAACCGGACCACGTGCCCGACGACCAGCACCTTGCCCGACGCCTCGACCGCCCGGTACACCCGCTCGCCGCCTTCGACGGTCACCGCGATCGGCTTTTCGGTGAACACGTGCAGCCCGGCCTCGAGCGCGGCGGTGGCCATCGAGGGGTGCAGGTCGCTGGGGGTGGTCACGATCATGGCGTCGAGTTCGGCCTCGTCCAGCATCTGTTCGTACTGTTCGTAGCGGGGGACGTTGTCCAGCGAGGATTTGACCTGTTCGAGCGGGAGGTTGCCCGGCACGATGCGGGACAGGTCGAACTTCGCCGGGTCGATGTCGCACAGTGCCGCGACTTCGAGTTCGTCGATTTTGAGTGCGTTAGCCAGATGGGATCGCCCCATCATTCCCAGTCCGCAGATTCCGATGCGCATGGTTCCGGTCCTTTCTGTTGCGAGTTGATGGGATTATACGGTCGGGTGGCGGGGGCTTGCAAGGGAATGCCGTGCGGCCGCGAGGGCCGCCTGCGTTCGGTTCAAAATCGTCGGCGGATCGACCGCTGTAGGCCCGATGAGCGGTTGGCCAGTTCGGGCGACGTGTCGGTTTTTCTGCTTTCGTTCCGCCCGCTCCTGTCAGGAGTTCCTGTTCCCGGCATAATAAATTGTTTGAGATCACTTGGGACTCTTGGATGAATTTCCTTGACTGGCATCCCGCCCTGTCTATAATGGGGGAGCTTATTACAAAGAATTGCAAGCTGGTTTGTTCGTTCTGGGTTCCGGTTCTTTGTCTGCCGGTAATACTAACTCCTCCCTGTTTTTAGGTGGGTCTGTTGGCATGTTGACAGCACGCGTGGCTTGGGGCTTGGACATCGGGGAGAGCACGGTCAAGGCGGTGAAGATGCGCCGTACACGCATCGGCGCCGAAATTGTCGCGTTCGACGTGGTCGAGCGGAAGCCCCCGGCTGACGATACCGGTGATAAGGATTATCAGCTACGCGAGGCGGTGACCACGCTGGCTGCCCGCAACAACTTCGGCAAGACGCCGCTCGTCGTCTCCATCCCCGAGCCGGCCTTCAGCCGATTTATCCCGCTCCCGCCCGTGGACGAGAAGCGCATCCCCGAGGTGGTCCGGTACGAGGCGCGCCAGCAGATCCCGTTCCCCATCGATGAAGTCGTCTGGGATTATCAGCGGGTCCGTGAGGAGACGGCCCCGGGCGAGGAGACCGAGGTGGCGATCTTTTCGCTCCGGTCACAGTTCATCTATTCGCTGCTCGCCAACCTCCGCCTGTGCAAGCTCGAGCCCGCCGCCATACTCCCCGTCCCGCTCGCCCTGTACAACTATCTGACGTTCGACCGGGACGTCGCCCGTGGCACCATCATCATCGACATCGGCGCAGGCAGCACCGACATGCTCATCTGTGACCCCCAGAACTTCCGCGTGCGAAACATCACCGTGTCGGGCAACGGGATCACGCGGGCACTGTCCGAACGGCTGAAGATCGACCCCCAGGAGGCCGAGCGCCTCAAGCGCGAATGCCGGGACAAGGCCCAGGCCGCCCGCCTGTTCAAGCTCGCCCAGCCGACGCTCAACGAGCTGGTGGGCCAGATACAGCGCACGATCGGGTTCTTCAAATCGCAGATTCATAACGTGCGGATCGAGGACGCCCTGCTCCTCGGCAACACGTTCCGCCTGCCCGGCGTACGCGAGTATTTCATCCAGCAGCTCGACTGCAGCGAAGTTCCCGCCGACACACTCGAGCGGGTCACACTCGCCCCCGACGTTGACGGCACCCAGTTGCGGAACATGCTGCCGTCGCTGGGGCCGGCCATCGGACTGGCTCTAGACGGAGTCGGTCGGGGCCGGGTCAGCGTCAACCTGATGCCCCGGGAGCTGATCCGCCGGCGGACCCTCAGCAGCAAGAAGCCCTATGCCGCGGCCGGGATCGCCTGCCTCGCCCTGATCTTCGGGGCCAACCTCTATTCGCGCCAAGTGGAGAGGCAGCAGTTGCAGGAGCAGATCGCCAGTCAGGAACAGGTCGTTCAGATTGACGAGCAATTCGAGTCCATCTCGGACGAGTTCGACGGGGCGACGCGGGAGGCCGAGGACGCTCGCCGTCGGCTCGATCAGCCGCTCGATCTGAGCCACGGGTTCCGTGCGGTCCCCCAAGCCCAGAACGTGCTCAACCGGGTGATCGAACGTCTTGGCGATTCGGAGAGGGTCGGCATCGACATTCTGGTGACGAGGATACATGCCGAACCCATGCTGGATCGCGATGGGTACAGCATCCGCTTTAGTGTTCGGGGCGTCGCCCCGGGCACCGGCCTGGTTGATTCCGCTCGCGTTCGCCGGGCCGTCTCGGGCACATTCGAGGGCGAAGAGGGCCTGGCAGCGGTCGATTATGATTCGCCGGGCATGGGTGACGAGGGCATCGAGTTTATGGTTACCTGCACATATCGAGTCGAAGGTCCGGAGATGGGAGGCGGCATCTGATGGCATTCATCAAGAACAACCTTTTCTGGATCGTCCTGGGTCTGGTCGTGGTGGCGCTCTCGGTCGGCTATCTGATGGTTGACAGAGGGATGGACGAGAGGATTGTCTCCCTGGAGCGTGAGAGCCAGAGGGCGATTGGGACACTTGACAAATGGGAGGCCCGGGCCGAGATCCCCAACCCGGAAATGGTTCGCAGCGCGGCGGAGGAGAGGACCCGGTGGGAACGGCATTACGGCGAACTGCTGATGCTGTTCGCGGCGCGGTCGGGGATGTTCGATCGAGCTTTTGACGAGTTCCGGCTCCCGTTCCATCGCGATCAGCGGCGGGTGTGGGAAGTCGAATATGAACGAAGGATGTCGCATCTCGCTGCCCACCTCGCCCAAATGCTTCCTACCCCGGACCGCCCCGTGTTGCAGTTCAGAGTGATGCGCGATACCTACGAGACGGACCAGGAGCGCATCCGGGCGGCCCAGATGCTTCAGAGAGAGTACTGGCTGCTCAAGTATGCCGTCGAGGCGATGATTGATGTCGCTCGACCCGAGCCGGACCGGGCGCCGCTGATCCTGGAACTCTCACGCATGCAGTTGGTGGCCACCTCCGTCGGGCTGGTCAGCCACGACTGGGTCCAGACAATCGGGCTCGACCTGGCCTTCACCGTGCAGTCGTATCGCGACCTGAACCGCCTCATAGAAAAGATACACAACAGCCCCAAGTTCCTGCAGGTGACCAACTACGAGATCGAGCGGATCAACGGCGGGTCCGATATCGAGGAAGAAGCTCCCCAATACCGGGTTGTCATGGGCTGCGACATCATCGAGTTCCTGCCGGCGATCTACACGGTCAGCTTCCCGACGAACCTGTTCGAGACCCGGGCCATGATCTCTGACTGGCTCGAGAACCAGATTCGAGACCTTCGGACCGCCACGCAGTTCTCGGTCGAACACCATCGGCCACTGCGTCAGCGAATCCTCAGCAACCTGAAATGGGAGATGGAAGCCGCCCTCAGCAGCCGGTTGCAGGACATCGACGGATCGCTTGAAGGGGATGGGGATGAGGCCGACGGAGACGCCGAGACCGCAGAGGAGTGGACGGGCGAACACGACCGGGCTCGCGAGGAGTTCCGCGAAGAGGTGAGCCAGGTGCTCCAAGAGTCTGCCCGCTTCGACCTGACCAGAGACTACCTCGTACCGCTGGTGGACGGAAAGGCCTACTTGATCCAGAACGGCGACGGCGAATTTCCGCTGATAGTTGCGCGATGGGAAGATCGGTGGTATCTTGGACATTCTGAGAGGCCCGAGGACGTAACCGCTGACATTGACCGGCTCGACGCCGAGGAAGTGGATGACACCCTCACCCTCTACCTGGACCGAGTGGTCCCGGTCGAAGGACGTGTCCGCCAGATGAGGGCCCTCCTGCCGGAGCCCGTGGGCGATTGGCAGACGTATTACCTCGCTCGACACCGGGCCCGCCCGGTATCGATGAGCGACGTAGCATTCAAGTTCGGATATGCCCTCTTGCGGGCCCGGGACGGATTGCAGACCGAGCGGTTCCAGGAGGCGACGGGCACAGTGATTATCACCGAGGAGGACGCTCTGGTCGATCGTGACATCACGATCCGAGTGCCCATCTCGCGACGGATGGATACAGGAGACCTGGTTATAACGGTTCGGCTGCGCAGGTAGTCGAGCGACAAACAGGAATAAGAGAACGAGATGGCTAGTTCAGCAGGAGGCGTCCTTTTCCGAGTGGTCGACAAGGCGATTGTCGCCTTGTTGGCACTGCTTGCCATAGTATTTGTCGGCCGCGCGCTGCTGGCTCGACCCGTCCCGGAAGTGTCGCCGGCGGATGTCGAAGCGCGCATCGAGAACCTGCTCCGGAAACAGGAAGCGTCGAGCTACGAAATGCCGCCGCTTGACAAGGATTACCTCACCGCCTCCATCGGCGAACTCCGGCCCGATATCAAGGTGTCGCAGGTCGAACTGCCCGCCCCGGAGAGGCCCGTCGCACCCCCGGACGCTCGACAGGTCGCAACAGTCCGGCTGTCACTCGACGAGCCGGACGAGACCGTAGATGTCGAGTTGGTCGACCAGGAGTGGGACGCCGCAGTCCATGTGCAGCACCCGGACATCGTCGAAGCCCAGATCATCACGGCCGAGCAGGTCCTTCGGCTGACACCCCGTTCCGCGGGCAGGACGCAGGTCACGTTGCGAAGGGCCGACGAGATCATCGTGGTTGTTCCGGTCACTGTGGCCCCGCCGGAACTGCGGAGGATCGCCCGCCCGCCCCGCTTCTCCGTCGCGGTCCAGGATGCCCGGGCTCGGCTCTCGTGGGGGCAGCCCGAGGCGGTAAACGCCGAGGTCCACGAATATCGGCTGTATCGCAGGGCCGGCGACGAGTCCCCCGTGCTCCTCCTTCGGGCGGTGGTGAAAGACGTCGACCTCGACCCCGAGGTCGTTCCGCCCGACGGCATCGTTCTGGAAACACGGGCCGCCGATCAGACCCCGTTGCCCGATCCGGTCGTGTTCAAGGACCGCACCTTCATCTATCAGGACCGCGATCTGGTCCCGAGCGTCGACTATGAATATGTGTTGTTCGCTGTTGAACTCGGGCCGGGCGACGAGCCGACGGTGACCAGTGAACAGGCCGGGCCTCTGCCCGTGCAGGTGGAAGAGCCGTTCCAGATCGAGTTCATCACGGCCAGCGCCGACCGCGCCTCGTTCTACGTCACCACAACCGTCCCCCATCTCGATCCCGATCAGGAGGGCGAGGACGAAATCGGCGAGCCGAGGATGGTCGAGGTACGGGCGAGATTCGCAGTCAGACCGGGCCAGCCGGTGGGCTGGCAGCTCAGCCGACACGTCGAGCGCCGGCCCGGTCGCTCGGTGCTCCGGTTCGATGAGCCGATCGACTTCTCCACCGGCTATCGCCTGCTGGATGTTCTGCCCCGGCAGACGTGGGTACGGGTTCGAGCGGGACGCGAATATGAAAGAAGAGACCCAAAGGCCTTGCTTATTGATCAAAGAGGACGTATAAAGGTGCTCTGGCCGGCCCATGTAATGGAAGAGATTCGCGGCCAGGCGGACCAGATGCGACCGGAGTAAACGAACCGATCATGGATGTATTTTTGAGAAACGGGAACAGGCGCAAGGGTTGCCGGGCGCGTACCGGCCTCCTGTCACGCGTTGCGATGCGCCTCCATCCCCTGCCAATCTGGTGGCCGCCATCCTGTTCGAGGCGGCCTGGAATCAGTTTTTTATCGTGGCCGGGCAGGCCCCTTATATGTTGTTTCGCCGCCCGGCGGGCGCAAGTGTAGTAGGGAGACCGACACTATGGAAGAAAGAGGGCTCGACTTGATTACGAAAATCCTGCTCGCTGGCTTACTTGTTTGTGCGACCATGTCCGTGCCAGGCACCGCGGCGGCCGATGTCAGCCCGTTAAGGAGCGTCGCCATCGGGTTCATGGAAAGGGGGCAGGAACTGCTCGCCGCAGGGGAATATGCCCAGGCGGTCGAACACTTCCGAGCCGCACTCAACTGCGACCCCGACCTGGATGCCGCCCGCCAGGGCCTCGAACAGGCGACAGAAAGAGCGGGCGATGAGGCGGTTGCGGCTCCCTCATCCGAACCCGTTCTGCAGCCGGAGACACCCGGCGAGGCAGAAATGTCCTCACTGCCCCAGCCCCCGGCTCAGGAGACCAGTCAGGCGGGAGCAGACACCGCCGGCTTGAACAGCCCGGAAGCCCTGAGAACAAGGGCCGAGGAACTCATCAACGCCGGACAGGCCGGCATCGCGGACGGCGATTACAACGAATCGACCGCCAGGTTCGACCAGGCCATTAACGTCCTCCAGCCCATCAACGAGCGGTTCCCGGAGCTTGTCAACCAGGCCGAGGCCGGCCTGAGGCGGGCAAGGGCGCTCCAGATGGAAGGCCTGCTGAGCCGGTCGGGCGACGAGCCCACCCTCGAGACGGCCGTCCCCACTGCCCCCGCGCCCGACAGGTCCCCCCCCGTTCCCGAGGAACGAATCGACGTGGAGCCGGGGCTTCAAGGGATGATCTCACGGGCCGACCGGATGGTCGGCGAGATGATGTCCACCGACCTGAGCGAGATGGGTTACGACACCATCCGACCGGAACCGGTCAGCAGTCGGCTGCGCCGACCGGCTCCCGAGACGTCCGGCCTGATCACTCGGCAGCCGCGTGTGTCAGACGACGACGAACGAACCCAGAAGGAGATCCAGGCCCGACTCAAGGCCACCCGGATCAGCGTCCAGTTCGACGGGCGTCCGTTCGAGGAAGCCATCGACTACATGCGAGCGGCCGGCGATCTCAACATTATCGTCGACCCGACCATCCTTCCCACGGTCGAGCCGGTCAGCCTCCGGATGCGGAACGCACCGATGGAGAGCGTGCTCAATTTCCTTGTTCGGTTGCAAAACGCGAACCTCGACTGGCGTATCCGGGATGGCGCCGTGTTCATCTCCAACGAGGAAGGCTTGGCCGAGCGGCCGGTCACCATGTGGCACGACATCTCCGACCTGACCATCCAGCCGAGGGACTTCAACACCGAGATGTCCGACGGCGGCATCGGGACGCCCGAGTTCCAGCGGCGGAAGGACGACCGCAGTTGGTTCAGTTCCAGTTCGGGGCAGGATGACGTCAAGAGGATGGAGCACGAGATCGAGGGGGACCGCTGGATGTCCTTCATCCGCGAAGCCATCGCACCCGGCACTTGGGACATCGAGGGCGGGGTCGGCCAGAACCGCATTGCATACCGCACCGGCCGGCTGGTTGTCACCCACTCGCCCGAGGTCCAGGAAGAAATTCGGGAACTGCTCGCCAGCTTCCGACGGGCGCGGGCCGTCCAGGTCGCCATCATGGCGCGGTTTATCGAGGTAGAAGAGGACTTTCTCGACGAGTTGAGTATCCGGTGGACAGGGGTGGGCCCGGACGGCCGATACGGGTTTTACAGGCCGGGCATTCGGACCCAATTCGGCCTCGGCATTGACATGCCTCTCGAGTCCGGCCCCTTCGCCAGAATGGGCCACCAGCAAGTCGGGGAAGAGGCCGGGATGCGGCTGATGACCGGGTTCCTCAATAGCTGGTAGGTTCGGGCAATCATCAACGCCGTCCGAAAGGAAAAGAGAGGCAACATCCTGACCGCACCGCGCGTCACCTGCTTCAATACCCAGCGGGCGTTCGTCACCATCGCCACGAGAACGAGCTACGTCAGAAGTTATGACGCCGACGAGCAGCCCGAGATCGGGCAGGTCAACAGCGGCATCACCCTCGAGGTCCAACCGTTCGTCAGCGCCGACCGCCGATACATCACACTCGAGCTCAGGCCCCAGGTCAATGTAGCGGAGCAAATAGATCGCTTTGGTTTCGCGACCCGTGAGGACCTCGATTTGCTTGATGTTGACGATGATGATGACGAACGCCTGGCGGTAGCTCTCGAGCGGTTCGTCCAACTGCCCACCATCAGCACCCGGCAGGTGATGACCACCGTATCGGTGCCCGACGGCGGGACGCTGCTCATCGGTGGGCTTGCCGAGGCGGTCGACGCTGAGGGGCATGCCAAACTTCCCATTCTCGGCGACCTCCCGCTCATTGGCGGCCTCTTCAGGAGCCGTCGCAGGATCATCTCACGAAATAACCTGATCGTCCTGGTCACCGCACATATTATTGAACAGAAAGAGTAGCCGGCCGATACTACTACCAATTGATGTTGTCACCCGTTCGTTTGCTGTGTGGCGGTGCAGTGCCTTTGCCAATGCCTGTCTCCCGAGTTGGGCCGGGGCAAAGTTCAAGAACGTTTGTTCGGCCGGGGCCGGACGAGTATCCGGTCGTGTCAGTCTGCTTCACTATCTGACCTGGTGTTGTCGCAACGTCAGCTCGCGGGCGGGGCTGCAAGCCCGCCGGGCTGATATTGGGCAATTTTGCCGGTGGTCGTGAACTTTTTGGCCCTTCCTTTCGTTTATTAGAATAACAAAGGAAATTGTTCCCATCATTCCAGGAGCTTCGCTGATGCGATTGGTTATCACATTGAGTTCTGCTCTACTCCTGGCCGGGCTTATGGCGTCGTCGGCAGCGGCAGCGCCACTTGACGAAGATATCGATTTTGGGGCCGGCCTCGTCGAGCGCGGTTTCCCCGATCTGGGCATCGAGGTGCTCGAGAATCGCCTGGACGAGATTGAAGACGAGGGCCAGCGGGCCAAGGCCCTGAACGCCCTTCTCGCCGCCCATCGGGAGTTTGCCGGCGCCGTCCACGGGCACCTGTCCAGCGCCGAGGCGGATGCCAAACGCGCCCGTCACCAGGAATACGTCGATCGGTACAGTGCGGAACTGGAAGAGTTGGACCCTTCGGCAAGAGTGGGGACTGTCGCCGAGTTTCTCCGCCTGCGCGCCCAGGCCGAGCAATATGCCAATCGGGCCGCAGTGGCCAGCGGTGACCAGCGGGATCAACTCCTCCAGAGGATGTCCCAGGCCTTCGAACGCGCGATTGAGGGGCTGGAACGGCTTACTGATGTGGCGGCCCAGGCGCTGGAAGAACACGAGAAACAACGACCGGACGACCGAGCCCAACTGCAAGAGTGGCTGAGAATACTCGGCGAGCTGCAGGGCAAGCACGCCAACGCCGGCTATGAACTCAACCGCACAAGGTTCGCCTACTATCAGGCACTCCCCCCCAGAGAGACCGAACGGCGAAATGAACTGCTGCAAAAGACCATTGAGCACCTCGAAATCCTCTGCCCTGAATACGGGCTGCGTGGCGAGACCATCATCGGACAGTTGACCCTGTCCCGGGCATACCTCGCCGCCGAAGATTACAGACAGGCCCAACGAAGCGCAGAAATGAACCTGCTCCTCATCGAGGACGCAATGGAATCTGTTCCGCAGCTCACCGACGAGCTCAGGTTGTGGGAGCATCGGACGAAGGCGGTCCGGGCACTGGCCATGGCCAACCAGGACAGCGAAAAAATCGAAGAGGCCATCCGGTACCTCGATGGCATCGAGATGCCGGAGGCCCTGATTGCCCGGGGAGAACTCATCCTGATGCTCGCCAGTCGCCTGCGTGAAGGCGGCCGGGAAGAACGGGCGGAAGAAGCACAGGAACGGGCCAACACCCTGCTGGAGCGCCTCTCCGAGCAGCATCCCCAGTGGGAAGGGCAGGCCATCTCGCTCCGCCAGCGGTATGGACTCGACGGCATGGGGCCGCGAGCCGTCATGCGCCAGATCTCCGAAGCACATCGGGCGCGCGACAACGAAGCCCTGATCCGCCTCATCCCGCAGCTTCTGGAGTTCGGCGACCAGATTACCTCCGAACAACGCACAACGGCCTTCCAACTCCTGGCAATGGCCTACCGCCAGGAAAACATGTTCCACGAGGCATTCACCGTCTACCGCCACATCGTCTCCTCGGGCAAAGGCGGAGAGCAGGAGGAGACCTACGGCCGGCTGGCCCGCCTGATGCTCCGGCAGCAGCGGGACGCGACCGGGGACGAAGCCGACGAACTGCTGTACCAATGGGTCAGGAACTGGTTCCTCGAGACGTTTGGAGGCGAGCCCCGGATGTACGAGGACGCCCTCCGACACATCGCCAGCAGCGAATTCGAGGAGGCCGTCGCCAGCTTGGCGGAAATCCCCGAGGACTCGGTCTACTACGAGGCGGCGATCGTGAAGACCGCCGAGGCACGGATGCTCTGGGCCCAGCAGTTGCGAAACGAAGCCCCCCAGCGGAGCAGCTCTTTGCTCGATCAGGCCAAAGCCGATTTTCTGCGGTTCATGGAACGGGCCGAGCAGGAATCGATCTATTCCGCCGTCAACCGACGGCGCGCTCGGCTCATGCCCGCCGCCGTCTATGGGCTCAGCCGAATCTATATCTGGCCGGGCCGCGAGGATTACGAGGCCTATCTCGAACTGACCGAGAACTTCGTCGGACGGTTCCCCGATGCCGCTGTCTACCATCCGGCCGTCAGCTACTATCGCGTACAGGCGCTGGTACGACTGGAACTCCTGGACGATGCGGAAGACGCCTATGCCCAGTTGGAACGGGTCGTCCTGGAGATGGACGAGGAGAGACAGCCCCAGGGAGAGCGGCTGCTGAGAGCGGCGGACGAAGCACGGTTCCGTGCTCACGCTGCAAACGCCCGGACATCCCGAAGCGAAGCACAAGAGCTCGAGGCACAGGCGGAACAGGCCGAGGAACCCGCTGAACGGAGAGGGCTCCGGGAGCAAATCCAAGAAAAACGCGACATCGCTTCCCAGTCGGCCAACCGGGCCCTCGACATCGTGACCGCGATGATCAACAGGAATCCCGAACAGCCCTACGAGACGCTGTACTGGGCAGTCGGCGAATTCCATCGCCAGGACCGCCTGAACGAGGGGCTCCCGTTCCTGGAACTCTTCCTCGAACGGTTCGAGGGCGACCCGCTCCTCACAAGGACCCAACAGGTGCAGCTCGAAAGGGCCCGCATCCTGCTGGGCACGGCGTACTACCACACCGGCCAGTATGAGGAAGCATACATCGAACTCAAGGAACAGTACGACCGGCTCGACGAAATATACAACCGCCGCCTGCAGCACGATGAAGACGCAACCCCTCCGCCCTACTGGGCGACGACCCGCCTCCACCTCGCGAAGGCGGCTCAACAACTCGCCCCCGGGTCCGATGCTTATCTCAACGAGGCACTCGAACATTGCACCGAACTTCTGAGGCGGCTGACACCCTATTCCGAAGACTGGTGGGACGTGGTCGCAACCATCGCGGAACTCTGGAACCTGGACGGTCGATACAGCGATAACCTCCGGGTCATTCGGCGGCGAGCGGCCGGCGAACCATCCCTCGGCGGCCCCGAGATTCGCAGCCGGCTGGCATCCGTGGTCCGGGAGGTCTACAACCGCAGCGAACCGGGCGAGGAACAGGACAGGGCGCGTGCCTTGCTGGTCAGGATCAGGGCGGCCGATGCCCGCGACGAAATCGAGAGCCACAACTACGGCAGTGCTCTGGATGCCATCGAGAGAGCCCGCGAGCTGGACCCCGAACTGGCCGGAGGCCAGGAGACGTTCATCAGGTTCATCGATTCGGTCATCGAACGGGCCGACGAAGAACAGGTCCGGGAACGCGCCAGAGAACTCAAGACCAAACTGCAATAGACAGGAGGCCACAACCATGCGATATCTACTCAGCATAGCCGTGCTGGGCCTTGTTGTCGGGCTGACGATCCCCGATGCAGCCGCAGCGGAAGACCCAAGGATGCCGGACACGATCACCCGACGCGATGGAAGCAGAGTCCGCCAGATTACCGTCACCGAAGCCACAACCGAGCACGTCGCCTACCGCGCTTTCCAGGAAAGGCAAGCCGAGATCCAGACCGTCCCATCCCGCGAAGTGGTAGAGATCGGTTGGGGCGATGCCCGCCAGTTCGCCCAGGCCATCCGGCAGGTGGAAGACGGAGAATGGGAACGAGCGCTCGCGCTCATCGAGCGTGGGGTGGAACCGGAACCGCGAAGCTTCTGGTATCAGCCATACAGGGCGGTCATCCTCGGGCGAATCCTGCTCGAGACGGGCAAAGCCGAGGAGTCCCTGGAAAAGTTCGATGTCGTATTGGACGAACACCCCAATTCCTTCTACGTTCTCGAAGCCATTCAAGCCAAGGCCCGGGCCCACCGCGAACTCGGTCAGCACGAACAGGCGATCGAGACCTACCGGAAGATGGCAGAACATGGCCCGCTCTGGGAGCTCGTGGCCCTGGAAGGCCAGGCAGAGGCCCATCTGATAGTCGAAAATCAAGAGGAAGCGATGGGCATCTATGAGCGTCTGGTCAACGACATCGGACAGACACTCCGAAACCCGGGCGACCTGGAACACGATCTCGACCAGGTGCGCAATATCTACCAGCGGGCGCTGGTGGGGAAGGGCCAGGTACTCGTCGACCTCGGGCGGGCGGACGATGCCACCCGGTGGATCGACAGCATCGAGGACAGAATTACCGAGAGGGCCAACCGCCTCCGCCTGTACATGGCACTGGGCGATCTCCATTTCGAGGCCGGCCGCCGGGCTGAGGACGAGACGGAGAAGAAGGTTAATCTGAACCAGGCCGTGCTTTCCTACATGAGAGTTTATATACTATACCCAGAGGCGCGCAGAGAAAGGCCAAAAGCGATGTTCGGCGCGGCAACGGCCTCGGTCGAGATCGGCGGCCCCGCCGCCAGGACCCGGGCACGTCGCCTCTATCGAGAATTGATCGAGAATTTTCCGGACAGCGATGTGGTCGATGACGCGAGGACCGGCCTCAGAGAACTGGGCGGCTGAGCGGATCGACCGGATAATGAATTCGTGGGGCACGATGCCAAAAAGCCATCGGCCCCGAAATTGTGGCTCGTTTTAAGGAGAGATCTGGTATGCCTGATTGTTGGAGGGCCGGAAGCTGGAAGCCATTCGCCATCATCCTGATAATAGCCGTTCTGCTTCTCTGCGCCCCGGTCGTGATGGTCGCTGAGGCGGCCGAGGAGCCGGCGCCCGCGGCCGAGCCGGAGGAAGACCCAACCGAGACGATGAGCGTGTTGGAGGTCATCCAGGCCGGTGGGCTGATCGGCTACATCATCATCTTCCTGTTCCTCATATCCATCGCCCTGGCCATCGAGCACGGGCTGACCATCCGGCGCGGCGTAATCATGCCGCCGGAACTGCTCGCCGATGTCGAAGAATGCTTCGAGCAGGAGGAGTATGAGGAGGCCATCATGGTCTGCGAGGAACAGCCGACCTTCTTCAGTAACGTGATCGCAGCCGGCCTCTCCCGGGTGAACGCCGGTTATAAGCAGATGGAAGAGGCAATGAGCGAGGCGGGAGAAGAGGCCGCAGTCGATCTGCAACAGAAGATCAGCTACCTCTCACTCATCGCCAACATCTCGCCCATGCTCGGGCTGCTGGGGACCGTGCTCGGCATGATCCGTGCGTTCGCAGCCATCGCAAACCCGGACGTCCCCCCGAAACCGGCCGACCTCGCACAAAACATCCAGCTCGCACTGGTCACCACGTTCCTCGGCCTCATCGTCGCCATCCCGGTTATGTGCATCTACCAGTTCTTCAAAAACCGCGTCCAGAAGATCGTTCTGGAAGTGGGCGCCATCAGCGGCGAACTGATGGCCCGATTCCGACCTGTGGAGTAGCACACCATGCACGTCACCAAGCGATTTCATCCAGAAGAGCTGGAGATGAACCTCACGCCGATGATCGACGTGGTGTTCCTGCTCCTCATCTTCTTCCTGGTGGTCTCGGAAATCATCTCCTATGACCACATCGAGGGACTCGAACTCCCCTACGCCGCCCAGGCACGGGAAGAGACGAATATCCCCGACAGGATTATCATCAGCATCATCCCCCGCGAGCGCGTTGACCCTGCAGACGGCCAGGTCAGGATGATGGACACCGTCTATATCCAGGGCCGCGTACAGCAGATGTACGACCTCAGAGAGTCGGGGGCCGAGGCCAGGGACCAGGTCCTCAGGTACTTCCGCGTCGAACGGCAGTACAGGGGGCTGGGGGACGAACCATCCGAACAGCCCATCCTGGTCCAGGCGGACAGAAACGTCGAATGGCGGACCGTTCAGGACGTGATGGAACGGGCGGCCCGGATGCGATTCTATAAAATGTCGTTCAGCGTTCGATTGGCAGAGGGATAAAGATATGAAGTTCCTGCGAGGCATGAATGCGGGCGAAGACTCAAAGCTCCAGATGACCCCGATGATCGACATCGTGTTCCAGTTGTTGATCTTCTTCTTCGTGGTCACCCGCTTCCGCGTCCCCGAGGGCGAGCTCGAGGCCTACCTGCCCCAGGAGGCCGGCCCGCCCGACCAACTGACCGTGGCCGAGATCGAACCGGAGATCAGGGTGACGATCCGCACACGGGGAGGGGACCCCGAGGCGGAGCCGACATACGAGGTGACCCGCGCGCCGGACGACGGCATCCAAATCGATGTCGATCGGACCGTGCTCGGTGGACTCAGAACGCTCCACCAGGAAATCGCCAAGCACGCCCAGGACCCGCAGGTCCGGGAGAATGTACCGGTCATACTCGAGGTCGAACCCGCCGTCAAGTACAGATGGGTCATCAAGGCCGTCGCCATATGTCGCGGCGAAGGGTTCCAGGAGGTCAATTTTGCCGCCTCCAGAAGGTCGCTCCCACGTGACCCGCCAGACGGCTGAGAAACACGAACCGGCGAACAGCAGCATTGATTAGCACGAATGGCCGGCCGAAGCGGACAGGCACGCATATGAGAACGTTAAATTCAGCCCGAAAGTTGACATTCTTGCGGATGGGACCCCGCCTTGCCGTTGCTCTCATTCTTGCCGCCCTGGCCCCGGCCATCTGGGCCGGCTCCGCGAACGCCGACGAGGCGCCCGAAGCGGATGACATCGTCGAGCGGGAAGAGATCGAGGACCCCGAAGCCCTGCCCGAAATCGCCGACCGGAAGGTCATCAGCAGGCGCGGGGCGCGGCTTTACCCCGAGGAGAGACGCATCGAGGTCGACGGGGAAATCTGCCTGGATGAAGGCCCCATCGAACTGCTCGCCTGTGCACGCGGCGGCAAAGAATACGAGAGCATCATCGCGCTCGACCTCCAGCCGAGCGACCTCCATATGTTCCTGCTTGCCCTCGGGCTGAAGCCCGCACCGGCCGACGCCGGGCCGCGATTCCAGGGGGACCCCGAGCATGCCCCCTCCGGGGACCCGGTGAACATCTACGTCCGGTTCGAGACCGAGGACGGCCCCAAGACGTACCGCTCGGAAGACCTGGTCTGGAACCAGATCGACCAACGGCTGATGTGCCGAACCCATTACGTATTCCTGGGCAGCCGATTTGTCCAGGAGCCCCAGACCGGAAGGGAAATCTACTGGGCGAACCGCGAGCTATCCGTGGTCACCGTGTTCCGTGACCCGATGTCCGTGCTTGACCTCCCGCTTGAAATCGGGGCCGACGACCGGGCGTTCGTCGTCAACACCGACGTCGTCCCGCCGGTAGGCACCGAGGTCACCCTCATCATCAAACCCGCCGAACTGCCGGAACCGCCCCCCAAAAACGAGTTCGGGGGCCAGGTCATCCACATGGACATCACCCGGGGCGGGCGCGTGCTGCTCAACGAGCGCGAACCGATGTTCCTGCTCGACACACTTCGAGATATTCGGGACAAAGAGGACGAAGACTCGCTCCGCATCACAATCGACCACGGGGCGCCGCCCGACGCAATATACCGGGCGTTCGATGCCATCCACCGGAGCGGCATACAGGTCGAATCGCTCGAAACCGTCCGACTCAAGGAAGACCTCGAGGTCGGTCTGACCGCCGAGCTCCAGGAAAACCGTATCCAGATCGACGGCGCACGGGTCACCGCACAAGAACTGGCAACCCTCTGGCAAGAGGGCGATTCGGACAAGGGATTCTCCGTCATCATCGACGAGGATACGACCGCACTGCAACTGGCCGAAGTGTTCCACGCCATCCAGGAAGCAGAACCGGCCGAGACGAAAGTGATCGAGGGAGCGACGCATGAACCCCTCGAGGTGAGAACACGCGATCACATGGCCCTGCGCCTGGACTGGAACCGCGGTCCGCTCGCCAGACGCGACGTCGAGAGGCCGGCACGCATCGAACGGATACATATCCACATCGGCGTCAGCGACGGCCACCCCGCCCAAATCCCGCCCGTGACCGTCACCCTGTCGGAAAGTGATCCCTCCGAGACCGGGGACCTGATCTGGCTCCGCGAGCGCCTCACATACATCGCGGGCCTGCGACGAACCGCCGACGATGTCCAGGTCACCATCCAGCCCGAGCCGGCAACACTCTACCGATGGGTGGTGCGCGTCGTCGATCTCTGCAACGAACTCGGATGGTCGGACGCCCGCCTCCTCACGCGGCCGCCGGAACCGGATACCGAATAGAAAAGGGCCTGCCCGCAGGCAGACCCTGGTGATCGAAATTCGGGGGAGCCCCGGCCCTCAGTAATCCGGCGTGTCCTCCGTGTCCGGCTCGCTATCCGTCAACAGTTCATCATCGGGATCGGGCGAACTCATATGGTTGCCGCGCGAGCGGGAATACGAGACCGCGCTGTTGCTGTCGCTGCAGGACGAGCAGATGCGGTTCCAAGGCCCCTCCGAGCTGAACTCATCACCGCAGGCGAGGCAGGTTCGCGGCGCGTATTTGACCAGACGCCGGCGGCGATACATCTCGGCCCGGCGGCGCGAACGTTCGGCCGCACTGCGTCGATTCACGATCTTGCTGCATTCTTCCGAACAATATTTCCGACGACCCGGAGGAACCGTCCGCTTGCATCCCTCGCGATGGCAAATCATATTCCTGACTCCTCTCCCAGACGACACGCTTGCCCAGTTCGGGCACCCGAACTCTCAGCCGGCGATTGCCACAGCACATGGCATGATGTCTCGGTAATTTACGTATCGACGGTTTCGTGGCAAAACTTGAACGGTAATCCGGGCGGAGCAGACCAGTTACGCCGATAGTTCGGCCGGAATGATCGCGAACAACACGGCCAGTCCGGGCTCTCTCCGGGCAACGGCGACCGCATGGTTGACACGGCGAGCGACACGCTATACACTCATGTTAGAATGATCGGGTGGCCGGCCCGGCCTTGCCCGACCCCGAAAGGAGTATCAGAAATGCTTGCATTTGGACTTCCCGGCGGCAGCGAATGGATCATCATCCTCATTGTCGCACTCCTCATCTTCGGCTCCCGGCTCCCCCAGGTCATGCGCAGCGTCGGGCAGAGCATCCAGGAGTTCAAAAAGGGACTCAAAGAGGTCGAGGATGAGGTGAACGAGGCCGTCGAAGACGAGCCCGACAAGCAGCTCAAGGCCTGACTCCGCCGAACACCGGGCGGCGGTCCGCCGCCTGCTCACAGGTCCCCTGATATTGCGAACGATCGCATCATGGCCCGCGGTACGGCGGGCCGCCTTTCACGCATCCCCTCTGGCCATCGCCCTGATCCGGTTACTCGGTCCCCTCGCCGCTCCCGAACACGCTCCGAAGGATTCTCGCGAACACCAGAACAGCGAGCACCGCCACCACGATTACGATGATGCGGATCGCGACGTGGGGTTCGCCCACAAACAGCGATTGGGTGTACGCCTTGTGCTGCTCCGCCTCATCCGGCGGCAGCGCCTGGTCGAAGTAAAGCTGCAGGTATGACGCCTGCTCCAGCAGTTGGCCCACCTCATTGAGGACGTCCGGCCCGCCGGGTAGATCGACCTGGCGGGCGGGAATCCGCCACGCCTCGGCCCATTCCAAAGCCGCCTGCTCGTCGGTCAGATACTGAACGAGCTGGAACGCAAGGTCTTTGTGTCGGCTCGTCTCCGAGACGGCGTAGGCGGCATTCGTGCCGCCCAGGAGGGCCTCGTCGCCGTCCCCAGAATTGCCGAGGGCCGGGAAGGGGAACACGCCGATATCGTCGACGTCGATGGTCCGGTCCTCCTCCTGTTCCTGCAGCGCGAACGAGAGCAGCCAGGTGCCCATCAGCGTCATCGAGGCCTCCTTTCGGAAGAAGGCGGAACGGGAGTCGTCATATCCGATTCCGTTGAAACCGGGGTTGAACGCGTGGTGCCGGACAAGTGCGTTGATCTTCTCGGCTGCCGTCCGGGCGGCCGGGGTCTGGACCGGCTCGCCGGCCTCTTCGGTCTGGGCCAGATAGTCGCCGGCCGCTTCCTGTCGGACCATCAGGTAGTCGAAGTAGAAAGCGCCCGGCCATTGTTCGAGGTTGCCCAGCGCGATGGGGATCACACCCCGGCCACGAAGGGCGCGGCAGGTGTCCAGCAACTCCTGAAACGTGCCCGGGACATCGATGTCGTGCAGTCGGAAAACGCTTGGTCGATAGTAGAAGAGAACCAACGAGACGTCCGTCGGGACTGCGTAGAGCTGACCGTCCACTGTGCAGAACTCGAGCACCGCCGTGCTGATGCCCTCGACCGGGAAATCCTCGGGGAAGGGGGCCGCCCCACCCTGACGGACCTGGGCCTCGAGGATGCCCCCGCCCCAGGTATGAAAGACATCCGGGGCCTCGGCGGAGCCAAGCACCGTCGCGAGCTTCTGCTTGTACGGCTCGTTCTTGTGTACCTCGACACGGACCTCGACCCCGGTGGTCTCGGTGAAGCGATCGACGGCCCTCTGAACGGCATCCCGGGTGGCGGGCGCCGTCTGCATGTGCATCAGGTGCAACTCCGGTTCGCCGGCCCATACTACGCTCGCTGCCGTTAGAACGATTCCCAATGCCACCGTTGCTATCGCCTTCATGGCCGCTCCTCCTCTTCTGCTTTTGCGTTTCGGACGAAACATCGTATCTTCTCCGGGTCTTTCACCCCCGGTTCCACTTCGACGCCGCTCGCGGTATCGACGCCCCAGGGACGAGCCGTCCGCACGGCCTCCGCCACGTTCCGGGGCGTCAGCCCGCCGGCCAGGAGAACGGGGCGCGACTCGGCCGCCTGGCGGGCGAGCTCCCAGTCGATGGTCCGGCCGGTCCCGCCCTTCATCCCGGGCACGCGGGCGTCCAGCAGATAGACCGCCGCTGCAAAGTCGGACATGCCGGCGAGGTCTTCTTCCGACCGGACACGGAACGCCTTGATGATCGGCCGGGGACCCAGGTCGCGAACGAACTCGGGCGACTCGGAACCGTGCAACTGGACGTAATCCGCCCCGACGGCGTCGGCCGTTGCCAGAATCTCGCCACGGGGCGCGTCGACGAACACCGCGACGATCTTGATCCGACCGGCCACGGCGTCCGTAATCTCACGGGCTTGCTCCAGCGTCACACAGCGGGGCGTACCCGGCCAGAAGTTCAGGCCGATCATGTCGGCTCCCGCCTCCGCCGCACACAAGGCGTCCTCGATCCGCCGCACGCCGCAGATTTTCACTTGAACGCTCATCGCGCGCTCCTGCCGCCGCGTTCAATCGACCAGTTCGGTGCGGTGCGTGCCTCGCCGGACTCGGCCGATGACGTACGCCGGCTGGCCCTGCCGGTCGAGCCGTCGAATGATGGCCTGGGCGTAGGTCGGCGGTACGACGATCGTCATCCCGATCCCCATGTTGAACACCCGGTACATCTCGGCCTCGTCGATGTCGCCCAGCCGCTGGATCAGGTCGAAGATCGGGGGGCGGGGCCAGGCGCTCTTGCGAATCCGAGCGCCGAGCTTCTTGGGCAGGGTGCGGGGCACGTTGTCGATCAGTCCCCCGCCGGTGATGTTGGCGATCGCCCGTACGCCCGCCTTGACCTTGTAGTGTCGGATGACCGCGTGCAGGGGCTGGGCATAGATTCGGGTGGGCCGGAGCAGCTCTTCGCCCAGGGTGCAGCCAAGTTCGTCGATATACTCGTCGAGCCCCAGTTTCGCATCCTCGAGCAACACCTTTCGGACGAGCGAATATCCGTTCGAGTGGAGGCCGCTCGATGCGATGCCCACGATGGCGTCCCCCGGTCTCACTTTGTTGCCGCGGATCCGCCTCGATCGGTCCACGATACCCACAGCAAAGCCGGCGAGGTCGTACTCGCCCTTCTTGTAGAAGCCGGGCAGTTCGGCCCGCTCGCCGCCCAGCAGGGCGCAGCCCGCTTCGCGGCAGGCGCGAGCGATCCCCTTCACCACGTCGACCTGGACCTGGTTCGGGACCTCTGTAAACGCGAGGTAGTCGAGGAAGAACAGCGGGGCTGCCCCGTTGGTGATGAGGTCGTTGATGCTCATCGCGACCAGGTCGAAGCCGACGGTATGGTGTACCCCGGTCGCAAAAGCGATCTTCAGCTTGGTGCCCACCCCGTCGGTGCTGCCGACGAGCACGGGGTCTTTGAACTCGCGGGAGAACAGAGTCTGGCGAGGGCCGGGCTGCATCTGGCCCCCGGCCAGCAGGGCCAACTCGCCGGAAAACCCGGCGGGAACGGGGACAACGTCCGGGCCGTGTGTGCTCTCGACGGCGGACCGGATGGCATCGACAAATTCCTCGTTTGCGTCGATATCGACGCCGGCATCCTTGTAGGCGGTTCCCATCAGCATGCTCCCAGCCCGCCGATTCCGGCGGACTCATCTAGATCGAACATCAGGTTCATATTCTGAACGGCCTGGCTGCACGCGCCCTTGAGCATGTTGTCGAGGGCGGAGAAGACGAGCACCCCGTCGGACTCCTTCTGGCACTCGACCGCGATATCGCAGTAGTTGGTCCCCACGACATGGGCCAGCCGGACATCGGTGCCGGAATGCCGGACGCGGACGTAGTGTTCCTCGGCATACGCCCCGGCCAGCGCTCGGCGCAGCGAGGCGGGGTCGGTCCCCGCCGTCGGTTGGGCGAACACGGTCGACAAGATACCCCGGTTGACCGGTATGAGGTGCGGGACGAACGTAAGGCGGACATCCTGCCCGGTGGCGGCGGCCAGCTCCTGCTCCATCTCGGGCCGGTGGCGGTGGCCGGCCACGGCGTACGCCCGCATGTCCTCGTTCACGTCGATAAACAGCTTCCCGCTGGTCCGGCCCGCACCGGTCAGCCCGGACGCCGAGCTGACGCGAATGCCGGCCGGGTCGATGAGCCCGCCCAGGAGCAGCGGCACGAGCGGGATGAGCACCGACGTCGGATAGCAGCCGGGGTTGGCGACGATCCGGGCCGAGCGAATCTGCTCGCGGTACAGCTCGGGCAGCCCATAGACCGCCTCGGCGAGGAGCACGGGTTGGGTGTGTTCCTGCCCGTACCACTGGCGATACAGGCCCGGGTCCTTCAGCCGGAACTCGCCGCCGATATCGATGATCTTGAGCCCTGCGTCGAGCAACTGCGGGGCCAGTTCGAGCGATTCGGATGACTTGTGGGCGAGGATGGCCACGTCGGCCGCCTGAGCGATCTCGTCGGGCTTTGGCGCGAGGAAGTCGATCGCGAGCTGCCCCTGGAGCGGCGGCAGCACGTCGGAAACGGGCTGGCCGGCCGAGCTGTTCGAGCTCAGATAGGTGAGTTCAACTTCCGGGTGCCCAACCAGCAGTCGGAGCAGATACTCCCCGACAAGGCCGCTGGCCCCGGTAACGGCGACACGGACCATTTATCACCTCGTCGCATTCGGGCGAGAAACGGCGGTCACCGGGCTCCATCCTTCGGAGCGGTATCCGGCAACCGTGGCCAGAGAATACCAGAAAGGGCCACGAAAAGAAAGGGCAGGGCCACCCCGCGAACGAGGATGCTGGAGAAGACGGCACAGATTCCGGCACCCAGTACGGCCGCCGCCGAGCCGACGGCCAGGGCACGCCCGGTGCTGTCCTTGACCTCTCGGAAACCGCGAAGGTTCCGCCCGAGCAGCCACATCCCCAGCCACAGCAGGGCGACGAACGCAAACGGACCGTACTCGACAAAGGTGACCAGGTACATGTTGAACGAGTCCGGCTCGGCGACGCTGATGTTGAAATCGGGCACCGAGTCGGTGTCGGCCCGGCGGGTGTGTACCAGCCGGATTTCCGGGCGGACCGTATCGTTGTATCGCCCGGGGCCGGCACCCCACAGCGTCTTGCTCAGTGTGCCCTGGACGCTCCTGGCCGCCGCGAACCATCGCTTGTATCGCACCGCCGTGTCATACTCGTCGTGCCCCGGTATCGGCTCGCCGGTACGAGTCCGCCGGTCGAGATAGTTGTTGTACAGGTATGGCGAGGCCGAGCTGACCACCACGTCGGTGTGTCGGGGGAGCGAAAGGAATCCGGGCACGAGGGTCAGCCCCAGGGTGATGGCGACGACCGTGCCCAGGAGGGCGGTCCGCGATTTCAGAGCAGCGACGAAGAGGCAGGCGACCGCAATGGCGATGAGCGCCCCGGCGGACAGTGTGACCGCCGCGCCGAGGGCGACCAGCAGCACCAGGGCGAACCGCTGCCAGATGCGCTCCTCGTACAGCCCGAGGGCGAACAGGAAGGGAAGGGCGGACGCGAAAAAGGCGCCGAGCACGTTCCGGTTGCCGAACGTCCCCGCGATGGCGAACGCATTTCCTGCATCCGATTCGGCACGGTATTGCCACAGTGCGAAGACGACGATCGCCCCGACCACGATGCTGAACAGATCGATGGCGGCCCGGAGCCGCTGTCGGGTGTCGATACAATTGGCGAAGATGCACCATCCGCCGATGAACACCCCGCCTAACTGGGCGATCCCGCCGACCCCGCCGCCCCACTGCCGGGTGTAGATGGTCGAGACGACCACTACAGCCAGGAGCACGAACACGGGGAGCGCGGGGAACCGTATCTCGAAGAAGCGGAACGTCACGACGACATACGCCGCCCACGCCAGGAATGTGACCACCAGGAGCACGTAGCCCGGGGTGATATGCACCCCGCCGGTGCGGTGGAGGTCCACCCGGTCGCCGCGCGGGATCTCGCGCACGTCGCCTCCGATGTGCCAGCCCCATTGCGTGCACATCAGGACGATGAGAAGAAGGGTCATAATCCACAGGATGGTACGGGCTTTAGGCATTGGGTCCCTCGGGTCTGGAGTGCGTCGGGCGTTCGATAATCGTGCTGCGGTCCCGTGCCGGTCGGCAGGCGCGCAGAGCAGGTCCGGCCGGTTCGCCGCCCCGCATATCGCGGTCGATGCAGCCGTTCGTTCGCACTCTTGGTTCGGCCATCTGTGTCCTTGTTATCCGGTTTTCCGGGCTTTCTTCAGTTGGGCTTTGGCTTCCCAGTTCCATTTTTTCTCGGTGTCCGCGGACAGGCATCGTTTGAACGCCCTTGCCGCCCGGCGTTTGTTGCCCAGCGCCTGGTGGGTCATCCCCAGGTAGTAGCGGGCGTCGGCGTCCATCGAGTCCAGCTTCAGCACGGTGAGGAACTCGCCCCGGGCGCTCTCGAATGTTCCGGCGAGGTAGTGGTGCAGGCCGCGCTTGAAATGGTAGTCCTTCCGCTCGCGACGCGGCTTCGATTCGAACTGCTTCGACAGGCGTGCGATGTCAACCAGGGCGAATATCCACACCCCGACCGCCACGACGGTACACGCCACACGGACCTGCCGGCCCCGTTCGCGGATAGTCCGGTTCTCCGACCGTGTCATCTCGGTGCCGGCGACATAGCCGTTGATCGCGATGGCGAACAGGCCGAAGAGAAGGAGCCCCCGCCACTGGCGGCCGGCGTAAATGTGGCCGAGACCGGGTACGACCGTCAGCAACAGGACCGACCACTTTCGCTTCATGATGGTTCTCCCCGCCCTTATTTGAACGGCGATTCCAGGTCGTAGCGTTCGCTCAGCCGGTCGATCTCTTCCCGATATTCGGGCTGATCGTCCCCGATGGCGATCAGAGCGGCGATGTGGTGAATCTTGCCGCGTGCCCAGCCGCGTGCGATGGTCGGGTCGTTGGTCAACACCTCGGGCAGTCGGTGCGAATAGACGAACTGGCGAGGCCCCTCGGCAGTCCGACCGATAATTCCCAGAGCGATGGTGTCGCCCGGCCGGCACCGGCCGTGGACGACGATGGGTTCACCTCGGTAGAGGTCGGGCAGTTGCTCGGGATAGACTCTTGCCTCCCGGAAGCTGCCGAATCGTGCTCGGATATCCACGAGGATGGGGTAGCGGAATCGGCGGAGGAGCTCGCCGAGCTTCCTGCCCACGTCGTCGGTGTTGCGTGCGTGGGCGAACATCCCGCGGTTCCGGTAGGTAAGCAGGTCCAGCAGGTAGCGATCGCCGTGCTCGGTCCCCGGGATGAGGGCCGAGATGCTGTGGTTGGGCCGGGTCACATCGCCCAGGTCGGTGACGATGCGGCGCAGGTCGCGGACGCCGGTGGTGGCGTCGCCGTCGCTGATGAGGTAGATGTGGGTGGGCTGGTGGGCGTCCTCCCCCTCGCTCGGCAGGTCCCCGACAACCGATACCAGTGCCTGATAAACGTCGGTGCGGACCTGTCCCGACTCTTTGCGGATGACGCGGGCCGCCCGGCGGATGTTCTCGGCGGTCGCGGGTACGAAGCCGGCGAACGTCTTGAAGGTGAGCTCGCTGAACCGTACCATGTTGAATCGATCCCCCTCGTTGAACCCCTCCGCCGCCTTGTCGCGGACCGCCGACTGGATGGCCCGGAGCATGTGTTGCCGGACGCTCGCCGAGATATCGACGACGAACAGGATGTTCTTCTGGAGAACGGGCAACTGCAGGTCGTCGCTTTCGGTGATGGTCAGGCGGAAGAAGCGGTCATCGTTCTCCGGCTCGGCGTACACGTCGATCTGGACGTTCAGGGGCAGCGGCTCCGCCTCGACGGGGTCAAAGTCGCGGGCGAAGAGCTGTTCGATTCCGGGGCTGAGATCGGTGGCGGGCTCGATTCGCGGCGGGTCCAGCCGGTGGGTGCGCTCGGGTGTGGTCGCGGTGGGTGGCTCGGGGCTCGTCGCGGCCCGGCGGGGCTGGGTCGGGCGGATGGCTCCTGCCAGCACATCGGTATCGGCCTGGAGCCGGGGTTCCGCCTTGATTTGCACGGGCGGCGTCTCCTCAATGCGCCGCTCGCTCGGCTCGTAAACCTCGATCCCCCGGCCGGGGTCCACGATATCGAGTTCGCCGTCGCGGAGGAGCAGGCGGGTTCGGTCCGAAAGTTCGGGCAGAGCGATGACCGGGAGTTCCTCTTCGGGGTAGCGGGTGATCGGCTTGCGGTCCGGTTCGGGCCGTTGTGGGCCGCGTGGCCGAGTTCTCGGGAACAGTTCGGGGGTGAGTTCGGGCGTCTCGGGCAGCAGCGAGATGCTCTCCGTGGGCTCGGGCGGGCCGATGGGTTCCGGCCTGCTTGGGTCTGCTACGGCGGTGGACACCTCGACAGTCCGCGCCTCCGCCGCGTCGGGTGCCGGTGGCAGAATCTCTAACAGGTGAAGTCCTTCGACGGACGCCAGGAGCAGGACGTGGAAGAAGATCGATATGATGAGCGGCAGGCCGAGCCACGATTTCGAGCGGGTACGCGGGCGGCTCGGCGGGCGTTGCAGCAGCATCGCCCTCGATTCGGCCTCCGGCGTGTCACTTCTTCTCGATCGTTCCATTTTCGGCCACGTGATAACCGAGGGGCTCGAGGTCGTCTCTCATCCGGGCCGTCCATTGCGAAGCGGGATAGTTCCTCGCCAACTGCTGCCAGAAGTTGACCGCTTCCTGGATATCGCGTGGACCGCCCGCCCGGGCTCGCGCCCGCCCGGCGAAGTAGAGCGCCTCGGGGGTAAATGTGTCGTGCTGATACAGCAGCCCAACGCGGGCAAACTGGCCCACGGCCTCGCTGTATTCCTCTTTGGCGAGGTGGATATGGCCGAGTTTGAGGTCCGATGCGATTCTCAGTACGCCCCCGCCTTCCCGCGACACCTCGCGGTATAGCGGCCGGGCCTCATCGTATCTCCGCAGGGCGAACAGGGCCTCGGCCTTGTCGAACCTGCCGCGAAGCACCAGCTCGCTCTGCGGGCGCTTCTCGATCAGTTCATCGGCGTATTGGATCACCGCCTCGTGGTTGGCCGGTTCGAGTGAGCCGTGCAGGTCGATCAGTTGGTAGAGCGCCCGGTCCAGGTTCTCCGATTCCGGGCGGTGTTCGCGGAACGCCAGAAATGCCTCGATGGCGGACTCGGGTTCTTCGTGCCGCCGGAACCAGCTTCCCACCCAGAAGTAGATGTCCTCCGAACCGATCAGTTCGGGATGCTCTCTGGCGAGGTCGAGGAAGTCGCGAGCGGATTTGCCGAACGTGTCGGCGGCTTCCCGGGCCAGCCGGTCCCTCTTTTCCTCCAGAGCCGCCCTTGTATCGGCGTCGTCGGCCTGTTCCGCTGCCTCGGCCGCCTCGGTTGCCCCGCGATTCAGCGTCTCGCCCAGCCGGTATCGCAATTCGGCGATGGAGCGCCGAATGGTCTTGTCTTCCGGCGGGTCGTGTTCGAGGGCCCGCTGGAAGCTCTGCTCGGCCCGTCGGTAGGCGGCGACGGCGGCGTCGATCTCGCCGTCGTTGGAGTGCGTGTCGGCCTGTATCCGGTGATGTCGAGCCAGCCAATAGTGAACGGAGCCGATGTGTTCGCCGTCGGGGTATCTCTCGACATACCCGGTGAGGGCTTCGTCCATCCGGTCGAAGCGTCCCATCCTGGCGTAGCAGACGCCTTGCTGATACATCGCCTCGGCCTGTTCGGGGCCGCGTGGGGCCTTTTCGATGAACCGATGATAGCGTTCGGCCGCGAGTTCATACCGTTCGAGTCCCTGGTAGAGTGCGGCGGCCTCGTACAGGGCGTCCTGGGCCCGGCGGTGCTCTTTCTGTGCCTCGACAAACGCATCGTACGCCCTGGCGGCCCGCTCGGTCCGGCCCGCCCTGTGATAGGAGTAGGCGATTCGATAGAGGGCGTCGTGGTAGTTGGGGTCGTGCTCCTCGATTCGTTCGTAATAGGAGATCGCCTGTTGGAAGTCGCCCAGTGCCCGGTGGCCCTCGCCGGCCAGGAAGACGACCTCGTCGATGTAGTCGCTGGCCGGGAACATCCGCCGGAAAGCGGCGCTGGCGGCAACCAGGTTCCGGGCCCGTTCCTCGCCCAGGTGATAGTAGGACCAGCACAGCCGGTAGGCGGCGTCCTCCGCCATCCCGCCCTGTTTGAGCGCGTCCAGCATTGTTTCGAATGCAGCGGCGGCCTCGGCCCATTCTTCCCGCTTGAAGTGCACGACGCCGATGATGTACGAGCACTGCTCGAGGATGTTCATCCCTTCGGTTTCAGGCGTCGGCTCATACGCATCGAGCAACGCTCGGGCGGCCTGCATCGCCTCGGCGTTTCTGTCCAGCCCCAGGTATGATCGGGCGATGCCGAGTGCGGCGCGGAACCGATACGGGCTCTCGTCGTCGATCCGCTGGTACGTGGCCAGGGCCCGATCGTACTGCTCGACGGCGAGGCGGGCGTCGGCCAGCTTGATCAGCAGGTCCTCGTCCTCGGCAAGGTCGGGATGGTCGGCAAGGAGCGTATCGATGGTATTCGCCGCCTGCTCGAACTGGCTCTTCCTGGTGTGGGCATTGGCAAGAACGATCAACGCGTACCGGCGAAGCGGGGTCTCTTCCGGTGCCTCGGCCACTCGGTTCAAATGTTCGATGGCCGCCCTGTGCTGGCCCAGATCATAGCGTGCCCGACCGAGGAAGTGATGAGCTCGAACGGCAAGTTCGGCGGCCACCCCGTCCTGCTCGAGCAGGGTCGACAGGTCGTCGATCGCCCCCTCTGCGTCGCTCGTGAGATATCTGATGTGCCCTGACCGGAATAAGCTGTCGTTCAACCGCTTGCCGTTCGGGAACTCCATGCGGAGTGTCACCAGCTCGGCCAATGCCCGTTCGTAGTTGTCGGGCTCGTCTTCCCCCATTACGTAGTAGCACATGGCGAGTTGATAGCGTGCTTCCTCGCGGCGGGGGTCTTCGGGATATTCTTCCAGGAACTTGCGGAACTGGGGGGCGGCGGTCGAATAGGACTGGAGTTGGAGAAGCCGGTTGGCGAACTCCCACTGCATGTCCGCGTCGCCGGCCGCGTTGTCGGCCGGGGCGGCCGCGGTGAAGATCAGGCATGCTGCCGCAACGCCTGCGAGCAGGAGTGCCATCGGACCACGTTTTCGGTTAACCGGGCTGCCTGGTTCGCTCATCTCTCGTCACAAATGACACTTTGGTGATGCCGGCGGCGGCACAGGCGTTCAGGACGTTGAGCACCGATTGGTGCTCGGCCCTCGGGTGTGCCCGTACCACAACAGATACCGGGCGGGTGACCGACCGGTGCAAAATGTTCAGCTTCTTCTGGAGGTCGTCAACAGTTACCACCGCGTTATCGACGACCAGCGTACCGTCCCGGGCCACATTGACCACCACTTCCTCCGGCTCGTGACGCCGTTCGACCGAGGCGGATGCACCGGGCAGGTCCATCGGCAGTTCCGCCTCCTGTGCCCGCACGCCGCTGAGGATGAAAAAGATCAGCAGGAGGAACACGATGTCGATCATCGGAGCGAGCTGAAACGATTCCTGCCGCTCCTCGAAGACCTGCCTGAAGTTCATCACGGCTCCTCACCCGGGGCAAGGGCATCGCTCAGTTCCTCTGCCACCTGCTCCATGTCGGTGGTCGCCTGGAGCAGCTTGCCCCGGAAATAGTAGAAGCAGGCCATAGCGGGAATCCCGATGGTCAGGCCGACGGCCGTCGTCCCCAGCGCCCGGTAGATAGCGGCTGCGAGGGCCATCGACCGGCCGCCTTCCTCGCCCATCGCCCTGAACGCCATGAGCATCCCCATCACCGTGCCCAGCAGGCCCAGCATGGGAGAGATCACGCCGATGTTCGACAGATAGTTGATCTTCTGGAAGAGGTGTGAGGCCTCGCGGGAGCCGGCCGCCTGACTGGCGTCGCGAATCTTGTGGGGCGGCTCGCCCGCCTTGCGGAGGGCGGCCAGCGCCACGCGGCTGAACACAGCGTCTTCCTGCTGGCAGGCGGTAATTGCCTCCTGGACCTCGCGCCGGGCGATGTGGCCGCTCAACCGGTCGAGGAATTCGCGGGGGATGATGCGCTTGGTGCGGATGGTAATCGCGCAATGGATCGCCCAGGCGACGGCGAATATCGACAACACACCCAAGAACGCCATGATCAGGCCGCCCTGACGCATCAGCTCCCAGACCCCCTTGGCGCGGACTCCCAGAAGGAACCAGTTCCGCGACCAGAACCGCCCGTCTTCATAGTAAACCGCGTCCTCGACGGTTACGGACTGACCGTCGGAATTGATAACGCGAACGGGGACAGGGCCACCGGCGCGCGAAGGGGGCACCAGTGCCAGAATCCGCGTCCCCTGCCAGTTGACATCGACCTCGGTGCAGGGCTCACCGCCAACCTCGACCCGGATGTCGGGCGGAGCCCCGGTCTCGAAATTCGCACCGAGGATGGTGATACGGGTGTCCCCGTCCCGACTGACAATCACCGGCTCCACGCTTCGAATGATCGGGCCGGCCCCGGCACCGTCCGCACTGAACGCCGACGGAGACAGGAGAAGCAGGAACAGAATAAGGGGGATGACACGGGATCCGGACTTCAAGGGCATGGACTCCGTAAGGTGTTGGCCGGACGGTTCAAGCGACCTTTCCGCTTAACTAAAGTATATCAGCTTATAACCGGCCGAGTCAAGCCGGAGAATCGCTCCGCCCATTCTCGCCGCGTTCATTGTTTTCCCCGGGAATGCACGGTATCCTCTGTAATGACGAGTCCGACACGGCTCTCTCCTGAGGAGGTGTGCTGTTCTATCCGGAGGTGACGCGATGCATTGCCGAACGCTTATCGTCTGCGTAATCCTGTTGTCAGGGGCGGCGGCCGTCTATGCCGAACGCCTCGAACTCGGGGACCTCGATATCCCGGTCGAGCGGCTGCCGGGATGGCGGCCCGGCATCGAGGGCGGCATTCCGGAGGTCCCGGTCCGGGTCGATGCCCGGCATCACGGGGCCAGAGGCGACGGCGAGCACGATGACGCACCGGCCATCCAGGCGGCGATCGACGCCGTCGAGCCGCCGGGAGCCGTCTTCCTGCACGAAGGGACATACCTGCTCAAGGGGACGCTCCGGTTGCGCTCCGGCGTGGTCCTGCGCGGGGCCGGGCCGGAGAAGACCCGGCTCCGAGCCGAGATTCCGGGCGAACATACCCCGGTTATCGACATCCAGGGCCGGGGGGCGGGGCAAGCCCTGCGCGACCTCCCCCTGAAATCGGGGTTCGAAGCGGGCAGCACCGAACTGGTGCTGGAGGAGCCGGCCGACCTGCGGCCCGGCCAATATGTCGAACTCTATTGCGATAATGACCCCGAATTGCTTTACACCCGCCGGGAGTGGGACGCCGCCTGGGCACAGAATGTGGTCGGCCAGGTGCTCCGCGTAAAGGCCGTCCGGGGCACGACGCTGGAGTTGGACCGCCCCCTGCGGCGGTCGTACCGCGAGGAGTTACGCCCGCGCATCACCGTGTTCGACGCCATCGAGCGAGCGGGGGTCGAAAACCTGCATATTCGGCGGGCGAACGACAAGTTGTCGTACATCGTCCACATAAACCGGGGAGCGGATTGTTGGGTCCGCAACTGCCACACCGAGTATTGCGTCCGGGCACACGTCTGGATACGCCGGAGCCGGGGCATCGTCGTCCGCGACAGCTTGATGCACCACGCTCACGAGTACGGCGGGGGCGGGCACGGGTACGGGGTGGTCGCCGGGCGCTGGGCTACGGACTGCCTGATCGAGAACAATGTCTTCGACCATCTCCGCCACGCGATGATGACCAAGGAGGGGGCGAACGGGAACGTGTTCGGCTACAACGCATCGTACCGCTGCACACACAACTGCGACATATCCGTGCATGGCCACTACTCGTACATGAACCTGTTCGAGGGGAACACCGTTCAGCGGATTGTCTATGCCGACTGGTGGGGGCCGACCGGGCCCTACACCACGAGTTTCCGGAACCGGGTCGAGAACGCGGGCTTGAACGTGGGCGGCCCGGCGATCTCGGTACTGGACCACTCCCACGATGCGAACATCCTGCTCAACACGCTGGTCCGGAGAGGCGTCAGGGTCACTGGCGGCAGCCGGCGGGCCCACGTCGAGAAGAACCTGTTTCTGGGGGCGGAACCGTCAGGTTCCGACGCACTCACTCGCGACGACCCGCCGCCCGACTGGGAGCTTCCCGCCTCGCTTTACCTCGCCGGGCGGCCGGACTGGTGGGGCGAACGGCCCTGGCCGGCCATCGGGGCCGACATCGATCTGCGTACGCTGAACGCGGGCGAACCGCTGCAGCCCACGCCGGCCGAGCAGCGGTATCGCGAGTACAAACGTAACTCCGAGGACTGAACGATGGACGCGCCAAAACGCGATGCGCCAAGATACGTGATCTCGGCGGTGGAGCCGGAGGACATCGGCGACGTGCTCCGGCTGTACGCCGGGATATTCTGCCAGAGCGAACCCCTGACAAGGTGGTTGGGGTTTCCCGAAGAACGGATCATCGCCATCGCAAGACTTATGTACTTGCGACCGGGCGACCGGCCTCAACAGAGAGAACTCTGGCTCAAGGCGTCCATCCAGGAGGATGCGACCGGCCCCGTAGGTTTTCTTATCGCGTCGGATATACGCGAACAGGACCCAGCCGAGCCGCCAGAGGGATTGACCGCCCAGGAGCTGACGAAAGTCCCGCCGCTGGAGGGCTTCCTGAAAGAGCTCAGGCGGCCTATGGAGGAACAATACTCGCCGGCGAAGGGAGAATGCCTCCACATATCCGCAATCGGGGTTGCGTCAGGTTATGAAGGGCTCGGCATTGCAACGCGGCTGCTGGGGGAGACGCTCGAGGAGGCCCGACCGCGCGGTTACCGGCTTGCCGCATCGGAATGTACCGGCCCGGCATCGCTCCAATGCCACAGGAAATGCGGTTTCAAAAGCATCCATAGTGTCGAATACAAGACGTTTGAATTTGAAGGCGTTCGGCCTTTTGCCAATATCGACGGGGTGTGCCACCTGGTGGTGAAGGAGCTTTCTTAGAGAACTCGCCGTTCGGAAAATGGCCGGGGGAGGTAATTTTTCCTGCATCTGGTGAGTTTTGGCAACATGCCATGTTGCCAAAATACACCATTCATAACTCTTTTCATGGCAAGGTCTTATGGCATATATCGGCGTTTCGGACATCATTGATGTTGCCAAAAAACAACATGGGCATCGCGATGGCCAGGATGTCCGGTTAGAATTCTGGAAACGCAACCTCCTGGAGTATAATGACTAGCGTTATATTCTCAAAAAAAAAGGGGGCATTCGAAGTCTTTGGCACGTTATTCGCAGTATTTTCCATCATGACGTACACAGGTATTTTGATTTAAGGAGAAGCGAGGATGAAATTGCGAGGGTTTGTTGTTGGCCTGGTTTCGCTGTTGGTCGTTGGTGCGGGTCTGTCTGTCGCAACACACGCGGGACCGGCGGTTCCGTCGTCGGACGCTGGGGTGTGGACGTACACCTGGAGCACGACGGAGGAAGCTGGAGCTCAACTTCATCTTAATACGAATATCCCGACGGCGCTCACAGGAGCGAACGTCGCGGAGATCATCGGTGCGGATGTGTTCCACAACAGCGGCTTCGATGGGTCCGGCACGGTCAGTTCGAACATCGAGGCCGGCCATATCTGGGGCGAGCACGAGACGCTGACTCACGTGACCAGTTTTACCAATCATCCCGACGATGCCTATGCCGACCCGCACCGCCATGCCACACAGGTCGGCATGATGATCGGCGGACGACAGACCCAGGGCGGCGGGGTTCATCAGGAGGGGATCGCTCCCGAAACCGACCTGCGGTCTGCCGCAATCGCCACCAGTGGGTGGGGAGGCGGCACCACCTTCAACCTCTCGGTGGCCACGCTCGCCTACGCATTGAGCTCGACCGAATCCGGATTCGGGACGGCCGACGTGATCAACGCCAGTTGGGGGGCGACGCACCCCTCCGGAGATCATTGGACCGCACAAATACCCGACGCTCTCGCTTATGACAACCCCGGCACCACCTTCGTTGTGGCAGCCGGGAACAGCGGCCCCGGCACGAACACGGTCCTGTCCCCCGGCTCCGGTTACAATAATATCACCGTCGGGGCTCTCCAGAACGATGGGGACAACAATTACGACGCCATCGCCGAGTTCAGCAGCCGCGGCCCACAGGCCTACTGGGATCCGGTTAACGGAACCATAGCTGCCGGAGTCGCCCGACGCGGGGCGGTCGATATTGTCGCACCGGGCACAAACCTGGTGTCTGCCCACTATGACGTAGACAACCCCGGAGCCACAAACCTCTACGCATCCCCGCTCAGCGGTACGAGCTATTCCGCGCCGATCGTCGCCGGCGGCGTGGCGCTGATGCACGACGCCGCCCGGCAGATGGACCTCCCCGATGCCGCACACGACGCCCGCGTCATCAAGGCGAACCTGCTCAACGCCGCCTGGAAGCCCGACGATTATTACGATAATGCCAACGGAAACAACGTGGCGGATCCCGAGCAGGCGCTTCACTTCACCTACGGAGCCGGAGCGCTCGACCTCGGCCGTACCTACACGCAATACCTGACCGGACAGACGGACATCGAGGGGATGGACGGGGGCACGACCAGCGAAGTCATCGGCTGGGATTTCGCCCGGGTCGATCTGGGCGATACCACCGACGTGGTGATCAGCACCCCGCTCGCCGCCGGTTCCGAGTTCCGGGCCACACTCACCTGGTTCCGCGAACGGAACTATATTGAGGATGACGACACCGTCTCTGTGCTTGAGGCCGGATTCGCCAACCTTGATCTCCAGGTCTGGGACAGCGAATTCAGCACCCTCTATGCCGAGTCGATCGACACCTACACTCCCGTCGAGCACCTCGTCTTCGACCTCCCGACAACCGGCCTCTACGGGCTCCGCGTCGCCTATTCCGAGAACATCTTCGGCGAGATCGACAGTGCGGACTTCGCACTGGCCTGGTGGGGAGAGGCGGGCATTATGGACCCGCCGCCGGTTCATCTCATCATCCCCGAACCGGGCTCGCTCACCCTGCTGGCGTTCGGGCTGGTGATTGTGAAGCGGCGTCGCAGGCGGTGACGAACGACGGGCGATTGTACCCCGGGCGCGATGGATGGACGATGCTTGCCGCGATACCCTGCGGCCGACCGGTGCAGGCGCTTACTCGGGGCCGAGTGTCGTATATTCGGTGATGGTCAGCGGCGCGGGCAGCGGGCCGTGCCGCAGGGCGACCGCCATCTGCTCGATGGGCTCGTTGTCCAGCAGCCCGATCGTCTCCAGTCCCCCGGTCTCGATCGGGCCCAGGCAGCGGTATCCGACGCGGATGTACCCGTCGACGATGAGAGCGACGGGGGCGTCCGGCCTTCTCGCCTGTGCCTCCACCAGCCGTTCCGTATCCTCCGGGTGGAATTCGAACCGCAGGTGGCTCTCCCGGATGAATCCTTCCGTCCAGAACGACACCTCGCGGAAGCCGGTCGGCTGCAGGATCGGCTGGTCTTCGACGATGCAGGGGATCAACCTCATGACCGGCTTGCCGGTCTCCTCGTCGTATCGGAAGCAGGTTTCGAGGTAT
Organism: Planctomycetota bacterium; assembly: GCA_003559755.1. Lineage (GTDB taxonomy): Bacteria > Planctomycetota > PUPC01 > PUPC01 > PUPC01 > PUPC01. Next base: position 5,972 of record PWKM01000150.1, on the reverse strand, counting down.
TCCATCACGACGTAGCCGTCGGGCGGGCCGTGTTGCTGGGCGTCGGGCGCCTCCCTCTGGTCGTGGTACATGAACCGGAACTCGGTTTTTCCCTGTGGAATGATCAGCCCGGCGAGTTCGCCGGGCCCGCCTCGCTTCTGGTAGGCGAGGGTCAGTGTGCCATCGATGTTGGGCTTGATCCATGCCTCCCACGAGGGATGAGTCAGCTCACCGAGGCGCGCCCGGAGCAGCCCGAGTGTCTGGTCACGCTCCTCGGCGGTCACATCCCGCTCGAAGGCGAGTGTGTAGTAGTGCCATTCCACCGGGGGGCGGCCGTACACATATACGAGGAGCATGAACGGCAGGGCAAATATCAGCGAGTATTTTATGCCCTTAAGTGCAAGCTTTGATATGTCAAGCATTGGTTGTCACTCTCGGCCGGAAGCATGCCCGGTCCGGTCGGAGTTACTCTCCGGCCGGGCCGATGAGTTCGTGCCCGCCCATGTAGGGGCGGACCGGCTCGGGCACCCGGACGCAGCCGTCTGCGGTCTGGTACTGCTCGATGATGGTCAGGACAAGCCGGGCGAGAGCGACGCCCGATCCGTTCAGCGTATGCACATACTGGGGCTTCCCCCCCTTTTCCCGGAACCGTATGTCGGCCCGGCGTGCCTGGAAGTCGGTGAAATTGCTGCACGATGAGACCTCGAGCCACCGTTTGATTCCCGGCGCCCAGATTTCGATGTCGTAGCATTCGGCGGCGGCGAAGCTCAGCTCGCCGGTACACAGTTTCAGCACCCGATACTCGATGCCCAGCCGCTTGAGCACTTGCTCGGCCTCGCCGAGGAGTGTCGCCAGCCGGTCCCGCGATTCCTCGGGCCGGACGAAGTTCACCATCTCGACCTTGTCGAACTGGTGGATGCGCATCAGCCCGCGGGTGTCGCGCCCGTAGCTGCCCGCCTCGCGGCGGAAGCATGGGCTGTAGGCGGTGTACTTGATGGGCAGGTCGTCGGCATCGAGCACCTGCTCGCGGTGGATGTTGGTCACCGGCACCTCGGCGGTCGGGATGAGGAACAGGTCGTCGACATCGCACCGGTACATGTCGTCCTCGAGCTTCGGCAGTTGCCCGGTGCCTGTGGTCGCGGCCCGGTTGGCCAGAAACGGGGTGGAGACCTCGGTGTATCCGTGTTCGTTGACGTGAAGGTCGAGCATGAACTGGATCAGGGCGCGTTCCAGGCGTGCGCCGGCCCCTTTATAGACGGCGAAGAACGGCCCGGCGATCCGGGTCCCCGACTCGAAGTCGATGATGTCCAGCTCCCGGGCGATATCCCAGTGGGGCTTCGGCTCGAAGTCGAACTCGGCCCGGTCGCCGAAACGCTTGACCTCGGCGTTTGCCTTCTCGGTGCGCCCGACGGGCACGTCGTCGGCCGGGATGTTGGGAAAGGTGAGGGCCAGCCGATGGGCGCGGTCTTCCACGTCCGAAAGCACGTCCTCGATCCCCCCGATCTTGTCCGAGATGCTCCGTGTCTGCGCGATCAGGTCGGCGGCGTCTTCGCCGGACCGCTTGAGCTCGGCGACCTTGTCCGAGTTGACGTTGCGCTGACGACGGAGGTCTTCCACCTCCTGGATCAAGCGGCGGCGCTCCTCGTCAATAGCGAGGAAGGCCTCGATTTCTACCGGTTCGCCCTTGTTTTCCGCCGCACGGGCGACCTTGTCGGGCGCCTCGCGGATGAGGTTCATATCAAGCATACGCGTTATCCAATCGAACGAAGTCCTTGTCTACCTGTATTCTAGAAGGGCACCGTAAAAATGCAAGATGAGCGGCTGGCTGGAGATCGGGGCGCCTGCTCGCGGACGCCCCCTGTGCTCGCTGTTCGGGAGCCGTTTCGGGACAGCGGTTTAACGTTCGCCGATCCGCTCGATTGCCCAGTCCGCCTCGGCGCGGAGATAGGCGTACGGGTCGGATTTGAGGACACGGCGGAGCGCGGGCAGCGCCTTCCGTGAGCCGATGCGGCCCAGCCCGGCCGTCGCCGCCTGCCTTACCCACCGGGATTCGTCGGACAGGGCCTGTATCAGTCCGGGCTCGGCTTCCTGCCGGCCGCATTCTGCCAGGCCGGAAGCGGCTCGATATCGGACATATCGGTTCCGATTGTCGATCATCCGGGTCAGGCCGGAGACGCCCTCGGCCACGCCGGCCTTTGCCAGGGCGGCGTCCACGCGAATTCGGCCGGCGGTGTCGCAGTCCTTCCGCCGGGCGACAGCGTTCTCGGCGACGTCCGGCCCACCGATCCGCACCAGGGCGTCGAGCTCAGCCGCGAGGGTTTCCTTGTTTCGCTCGCTTTCGATGGCCTTCCGTAGAGCGGGCAGTGCGGCTGGATCGTTCCGCAGGGCGAGCAGTCCGGCGATTTTCGCTCGCTCGTCGCCGGCCGCTTTCTCGAACTCGGCGACGAGATCGGCCGTCGGGCCCTCGCGGACGAGCAGTTCGAGGTACAGCCCTCTCGCCCATTTCCGTTTTTTCTTCATCGCCTTTTTCAGCTCGCGGCGGGCGGCGTCTCCGCCGATCGCGATCATCGCCGCGATGCCGCTGTCCCGCACCCAGTCGCCCTTCGAGTTCCAGATGATGTCGGTGACCGTCTCGATGGTCGGGTCGCGGTCCAGTCTCTTGATGCCATCCCACATCGCCTCGATCTTCTCGAGCTCTCGAATCTCCCGCTGTTGGACTTCGGGCGGGGTGGACATCAGCGGGTGCGGCCCGTCGCATACCGGCGGGCGCGCCGCCCATTCCAGGATGAGCGACTGGTTTCGGACCTTTTGATCGGCCACGTCGAACCGGTACGTCTGGTTCTTCCGTGTGACCAGCCCGGTGTGGTCGAGCTGCTTCCTGCCCTGCCGCCATCGGTGCGTGATTTGCAGCCCGCCTCTCGGTGCACGGTTCTGTCCGGACTGGCAGCCCCACGCGAGCCGGACTTCACAGAGCTTCCCGCCGTCCTGTTGGCCCCGGGCCAACTCGAATTTCACGAACACCCGCCGCCCCGGTCCGGTGAGTGGGATGTCGTGGTTCGTCTCGAAGCACCAATGGCCGAGGTACGGTGCCGGGTCAACATCATCGAGCAGGGTCCAGTCCGTCGGCTTGTCAACGGCGTAGTAGATGCGGAATTGCTCTTCCGGGATCGGGCTTCGGGAGGAGCGGAAGGCGCCACCGACCTTGGCCCAGGCCACCTGTTCGCCCTCCGGCGCCGCCATCTCATAGACGACGTGCCCGCTCTTGCCGGGGTCGGGGCACAGTGCCGCGCTCCGGCCGGTCTGGTGCCGCAGCCCGCGCATCTTCCGGACGAGCCGATCGTGCGCCTGTTTCAGCGTGCCGGTGTATTGGATCGTCTCCTCGTAAACGTCCGGGCCGGGCTGCAGCGAGACGGTCATCTCGTTCCGGCCGGGCCGGACGGCGGGCAGGGTCTTGGGGTTGAGTTGGCAGGCGGTATCCATGCCGAGGTCGAGGATGCGGGCATCGCCCGGCTGTCGGACCGAGGCGAGTTCGAGCCGGACCCGATATCCGTACAGGCCAGCGACGTGTCGGGAGAGATCGACGGCGAAGTCGAACTCGCCGGTCTCCGATGCCTTCCACACCGTCTTCCACGTCGTGCCCTCGTCCGTCGAGAGCAGGAGATTGATGCGGTCGGCGCTGGTTCGCCGTCTGCATCTGCCCGAGACGACGGCGGCCCCGGTGATATTTGGTTCCTCGGCGGCGATGTCTCCCGGCCAGCCGACGATGATGTAGGGCAGCCGAACGCGGAAGTCGGCCCGGGCCGGCTGTTTCGTTTCCGCCGGTCCGAACCCCTGGCCGGCGTTGTCGATGTTCTCGCTGTGGCAGACGCCGTCTTCGAGGTCCCTGGCCCCGCTGGTCAGGTCGGGCCGGTAGATGAGCAGGCCGTTGCCGAAGGTGAGCGGTCGGCCGTCCTCGTCACTTGCTGCCTGGTCGAAGAGATCGCCATAAGGGTCGCGCGGGCCGGTCCACGGGTCCCCGTAGCTGTTCTTCTTGTACTCGTTTGTCACGGCGGGGTACCATTGCCACTTGCCGACGTTGCCCCACGAGCCGATGAACCGCTCGCCCGGGCGAAGGCCGAGGTGCATGGGGTGGGTCGTCCGGTACTTGTCGAACTGGCGGTAGTGAACGTCCTGGTTGAGCATGAATCCGGCGAAGATGTGTTTCTGCTCGTAGGGCGCCCTGGGGGCGGTGCCGGCGGGGAAGAACGGTTCACTCGGCCTGGGCGGGTCGAGGACGAGTTCGGGCCGGCCGCGGTAATCCGCCATCGACGCGATGGTCCCGTCGGGCATGCGGGAGAACCCCCGTTGGTCGTGATCGAGCAGGTGATAACGGCCCTGGTAATAGACCTCGGCCTGCACGTGTCCGCCGATGCCGCCCGACCGGCCCTCCATCCCGGCCGCCTCCCACAGGGCTTCAGCCAGCGAGCGGATGGCGAAGCAGTAGGTGTAGCCGTACACGTTCAACTGTTTGAGCACGTCGTACACGACGTCGAACTCGTGCAGCCGGCGGTCGTTCTCCTGGGGCGCGGGCCAGTGGTAGGTGTGTTCCCAGCAGAAGCGCCAGATCGCGATCGCCTTCTCTTCCGGGGTCATGCCCGGCTCGATGATCGCAGCGATGATCGACTCGGGGCTGCTGGTGTCGACGGTATGTATGCTGACAACCTTGGGGCTGACGATGTGCACTTCGGTTCTCCTCGATGGGATCAGGCCAATATGATTCATTAGACCGGGCGGCGGCGGGCGTGTCAACCGTGCCGGATGGCGGTTATGACTCCGTGGGGCGTTCGTCGTCGAGCGATATCTGAATCCATATTCCCAGACAGCCGAGGCCGATCCAGGCGGCGATGAGCAGGGCCGCCGGGCCGCTCAGTTCCTGCCCCCCTTCTGCTCCGACCGCAAGATATCGTTGGTAGGCCTCGGCCGGGGTCAGGCGAGCGGCGAGCATCCACAGCCCGCCCACCACGAGAGCCGCTCCGTTCAGTGCGGCAGCAGTGATGATCACGTATTTCTCGAGTAAGAGCGCGAGCATGCCGCCCAGCGCGGCGAGCAGCGCCACCACCACAAGGCGGAGGTGGACGCCCGCGTGGATGGCGGCCGTCGCCCCGATCAGCCCGCCCAGTGTGGCCCCGATCACAAACACCCCGAGCATGTAAGCGATGAGCATCAGCACCCCGCCGAGAACGGCGCCGAGCAGCCCGCAGAACAGGGCCGCCGCCTGGTTGCCCGGCCACAAGTGTGCCCCGCCGACCGCAGCGGCATACCCGCCGACGAGCGCCCCGAACAGCCCGAGGGCGGGCTTCAGCGCCCGACGCCCCCAGAAACACAGGAACACGCCGACCAACACCGCCAGTACGCCGGGCGCCTTCTCGGCCAGATCGGGCCCGAGCGCGGCCCGGATGTCAAATGCTGATATCGGCATGTCGAACGAAGAACAGAACCGCGAACAGATCAGCGACACGACAGCATTCAACAAGTCAGCATCCTCCTCCAGTTAGTCCCGGTGCCGGTCGCGGATGAGATCCAGGTAGGTCAGTGCGTTATCGACCGGGACGTTCGGCGGGATGTGGTTTCCCACGGCAATGAAATAGCCGGGACAGCGGCGGCCCAGCTCGATGCACCGCTCGACCTCGGCGGCGATATCGGCCTTCGTGCCGAAAGTCAACACCCGCGTGTCCACGTTCCCGATGACCACCTTCGTCCGGCCGTACCGATCGACAATCCGGGCCATGTCGGTCTGCGGCTCGCAGATGAACCCGTCGGCCCCGGCATCGGCGAGATCGCCCACGAACGCATCCATATTCGCGTCCGAACAGAACAGCACGATCTTACCCGCGTCTTTCAGCATCCGCCACAGTGTCCGGTAGCGGGGGAAGATGTACCGCCGGTACCAGTCGGGATGGAAGACAGGGCCGTGTTTCCACACGATGTCGTCGTGGGAGATCGGAAGAGCACAC
>PWKM01000030.1 GCA_003559755.1 Planctomycetota bacterium | reverse complement strand
TTCTTCTTGCCGTCGAGCATCACGGCGTTGATGAACTTGGCGACGAGCCGGCTTTGATACTTGCTGTCCGGTTTCAGGAACCGTTCCGTCGATTCGAATTGCTTGGACATTGGGTCCTCGTGACCTCTGTTGTTCTGGCCGGAACCGGGGCCGACGCCGGCCCCCTCCGGGTTACGATGGTTTCTTCGCTCCGTACATCGATCGGCTCTGCCCGCGCCCCTCGACGCCGCTGGTGTCGAGCGTGCCCCGGACGATGTGGTAGCGCACGCCGGGCAGGTCGCGAACACGGCCGCCCTCGACGAGCACGATGGAGTGCTCCTGCAGGTTGTGGCCTTCGCCGGGGATGTAGGCGGTGACCTCGCGGCCGTTGGTCAGCCGCACCCGGGCGACCTTGCGCAGGGCCGAGTTCGGCTTCTTCGGCGTACGGGTCATCACCTGCAGGCACACGCCCTTGCGCTGCGGGCATTTCTCGAGGGCGGGCTCGCCGCGCTTCTTGCGGGGCGGCTTCCGGCCCTTTCGAACCAGTTGGTTGATCGTCGGCAATGCAGTCTCCTTTCTGTTGCGCGTCACAATCGGCGGCCCGCCTATCCGGCGGCCGCGGTCGAATCTTCTGCCAGCTCCGGCGTTTTTACCAGTGCCGTGCGGTACCCGGCGAAGCCGGTGCCGGCGGGGACCATATGCCCCAGTATAACATTTTCTTTGAGTCCGCGAAGCTCGTCCCGCTGCCCGGCGAGCGAGGCCTCGGTCAGGACCTTGGTGGTCTCCTGGAACGAGGCGGCGGAGATGAAGCTCTCGGACCGGAGCGACGCCTTGGTGATGCCGAGCAGGAGCGACGATGCGCTGGCCGGCTTGCCGCCCTCGGCGACCACCCGCTCGTTCTCTTCGCGGAACTCGAACTTGTCGACGACCGACCCGGGCAGCAGGCGGGTGTCGCCCACGTTCTCGCCCACCAGCACCTTGCGGAGCATCTGGGAGACGATGATCTCGATGTGGGTGTCGTCGATCTCTTCGCCCTGGAACCGGTAGATCGCCTGGACCTCCCGGAGCAGGTAGCTCTGAAGCTCCTCCTCGCCCTTGATCCGCAGGATGTCGTGGGGGACCAGCGGCCCGTCGCACAGCGGGTCGCCCGCCCGGACACGCTGCCCGGTGGTGACCAGCAGGCGCTTGCCCTGGGGGACGAGGTGCTCGCGCTCCATGTCGGCCTCTTCGTCGCGGACGATGACCGACCGCTTCCCCCGTTTCCGTTCGCCGAGGTGGACCTCGCCGGAAATCTCGCTGATGATGGCGGGGTCCTTCGGCTTGCGGGCCTCGAACAGCTCGGTGACCCGGGGCAGGCCGGCGGTGATGTCTTGGGTCCGGCCCATCTCGCGGGGCGTCCGGGCGACGACCTGGCCGGCCTTGACCTTGTCGCCCTCGTTCACGTCGATGTAGGCCTTTTCGGGGATGGAGAGCACGTCGAGGATTTCCTCGTCCTCCGCCTCGATGACGATCTGGGGGTGCAGGTCGCCCTTGTGCTCGGCGATGACCATCCGCTCGGACCCGCCGGAGTCGACCTCGAGCCGCATCGTCTCGCCCTCCTCGATGTCGATGAACCGCGCGGTCCCGTCCTTCTCGGCGAGGATGGGCGACATGTGCGGGTCCCACGAGGCGAGGATGCCGTCTTTCTTCACCGTGTCGCCGTCATTCACGTGGAGCTTGGACCCGATGCGGATCTGGTAGGTCTCCAGCTCGTGGCCTTCCTCGTCGCGCAGGACGAGCAGACCGTTCTGGTTGACCGCCACGAGGTCGCCCTCGGGGTCCTTGATGGCGTCGATGTTCTCGTACTCGACCTTGCCTTCCTGGCCGGCCCGATAGTCGGCCTGGGTGGCGCCGCGGGTGGCCACGCCGCCGATGTGGAAGGTCCGCATGGTGAGCTGGGTGCCCGGCTCGCCGATGGACTGGGCGGCGATGATGCCGACGGCGAGGCCCTCTTCGACCAGTTTGTGGGTGGACAGGTCCATCCCGTAACACAGGGCGCAGACGCCGGACCGGGTCTCGCAGGTCATCGCCGAGCGGACCTGTAAGCTGTCGTAGCCGAGGTTTTCGATGGCGGCGGCGATGTCGCGGGTGATCATCTCGTTCTCGTTGACGATGACTTCGCCGGTGCGCAGGTCCTTGACTTCCTCGGCGGCGACCCGGCCGTAGATCGCGTCGCTCAGGGTGTGCTCGGGGCCGGACGACTTGCTGGTGCCGTTGGTCGTGCCGCAGTCGTGCTCGGCGATGACCACGTGCTGGGCGACGTCGGCCAGCTTCCGGGTCAGGTAGCCGGACTCGGCGGTCTTGAGTGCGGTGTCGGCCAGGCCCTTCCGCCCGCCGTGCGTCGAGCTGAAGTATTCGAGCACGGGCAGGCCCTTGCGGAAGTTGGCCCGGATGGGCGTCTCCATAATCTCGCCGGAGGGCTTGGCCATCAGGCCGCGCATCCCGGCCATCTGGCGGAGCTGCATCGCACTGCCCCGGGCGCCGGAGTCGAACATACACCACACCGGGTTGAAGGTGGAGCCGGCCACCCGCTCGATGCGGCAGCCGATGATCCGGCCGTCGCGGTCGTGATCGAGCCGGACCACGCGCCAGCCGGCGCTGGCGATGGCCACGGAGAGCGGGTTGTGGAAGGTGTCGCGCCAGCCCTGCTGGTGTTCTTTCGTGTCCTTCGGCAGCTTGTCACCGAGAATCTCCTCGATGTCTTCCGAGGAGAGATCGACGAAGCGGTTGTCCGCTTTCCCTCTTTTCTCGAGCAGGGCCTGGAGGGGTTCGTATGTGCGTTGTGTGCCCCCCGGGGCGATGTCGAGAATTCGCTTGATCTTGACCTCGTCGATTTTGCCGGACTTGTCGGTGCCGACGCGGTCGATTTTCCAGCCGGCGGGCACAATCGCCCTGCTCAGCGGGTTCCGGGCGGAGTCCAGCCAGTACTGTTCGTTTTTGGCTGCGCGGTCGGGCAGTTTTTCGCCCAGGATTCGCTCGACATCTTCGAGTCTGAGGGTGGCGGTCTTGACGTCGATGCGCCCGGTCTCCTGGAGGAACTGTTCGAGCGGCTCGTATTTCGGCCGGTTCTGGCGGATTTCGGCCATGGCCCGGTCGGCGACTTCGTTTGTGGTGTGGGTCCACAGTTCGGTGATCTGGTGGTGCCGTTCGCTGGCGGTGATCAGGCCCCGGTTGAAGTTCTTCTGGATGGTCTCGACCTCTTTTTCGGTCTCCCGGAGGATGTCTTCCTTGTCCGGGGGAATCTGGAGGTCTTCGGCGCAGATGGAGATGCCGGCGAGGGTGGCTTCGCGGAAGCCGAGCTGCTTGACGCTGTCGAGAAGCTGGATGGTCGCCGTGCGGCCCAGCTCGTTGTGGCAGTCGGCGATGAGCCGGTTCACCTCTTTTTTGTCGATGGTCAGGTTGTAGAACCGATTGCCGATGCCGGCGATGTCGTTGAATTTGACGCGGCCGGGGGTGGTGCGGATGCGGAACGGCGGTTTGAGCGCCCGCTCGCCGTTCTTGTCGATGAGCTGGGTGCCCTGGGGCAGGCGGACGCGTACCGGCTGCTGGAGGTCGACGCGGCCCTCGTCGAGCGCGAGCAGGGCCTCGGTGGGGTCGCTGAACACCTTGAGCCGTCGGCCGTCGCCGGGGGTTTCGTCGCTCTCGGCGGTGAGGTAGTACATCCCGAGGACCATGTCGAGCGACGGGCGGATGACGGGCAGGCCGTCTGCGGGCGAGAAGATGTTGTTCGTCGCCATCATCAGGATGCTCGCCTCGGCCATCGCCTCGACGGACAGGGGGAGGTGGACCGCCATCTGGTCGCCGTCGAAGTCGGCGTTGTAGGCCTCGCAGACGAGCGGATGAATCTTGATCGCGTTGCCCTCGACCAGGACCGGCTCGAACGCCTGGATGCCCATCCGGTGGAGCGTGGGCGCCCGGTTGAGCAGCACGGGGTGCTCGTGGATGACCTCGTCGAGGATGTCCCACA